>JAQUHK010000127.1 GCA_028683655.1 Alphaproteobacteria bacterium | reverse complement strand
TGGAAACCCAGGTGACGGATGGGAAAGGTCGGTATGCTTTCTTGGTCGGTCCAGGCAAATATTTCGTGACTGTCGAAAAACCGGAATACGGAAAATTCCGGAGCCAGGATTTGGATATGACCGGGTTCAACAACGCGGTCATCGATTTGGACCTCAAACTCCAAAAAGTCTAAAGGTTTTTCAGAAAATCTATGACTTTGTCTTCGCCTTGAAGACAGGTTTTGCCGTCCCAAATTAATGGGATGATCGGACGGAGTTTGCAGGTGCGGGCGACGAGCGCGAATTGGTCGAAGGCTGCGGTGTCAGTCTCGATTTCTTTGACGTCCAGGTGTTTAGTCAGGTCGCGGGCGGTCACGTATTGGTCAACGCGATGACAGCTGGGGCAAAGGCGAGTGACGTAAAGAGTCGTACTGGTGGGCGTGACGATCGCGGGGCGGGAAAAAGGGGAGATGATTCTGGATTTTACCTGAAACAAATAATAACCGACTCCGACCAACAGCAGGATGGATACCAGGATGAGGGCGAGGCGGCGAGTGTCAGACATGGGTTTTGGGGTCAGCAGCGGCGGAGATGGGGAGAGCGGCTAAAATCCAGAATAGGAAAGACAGGTCATTCTTGAAATAGGGCACATCAACTAAACCGTGGACCAGGATAGCGACCAGGGGTAAGGCATAGACCCAATGGGAGTGGCGAGCGGTGCGGAACCAGACGAAACAGAGCCAGACGAAGGCGCCGACGCCGAGTAGGCCGAGCTCGCTCCAGAGATTCAGGAGAATGTTGTGCGGATACTGGAAGATTTCGATGGCTGTGGCTTTGTGGTAGGGCTTGAAGACGGTGGGGTATGCGCCTAAACCGGCGCCAAGGATGGGACGATCTTTCAGCATCTGCCAGGTTTCGCGCCAGATGAAGAGGCGGACTTGGCCGGACCATTTCTGGAAGGTCAGGTTTTGGACTACGGGGGTGCGAATTTGCGGGACAGTGAGGATGAGGATAGCGGAGAGGGCGGCGGCGCCGACGAGATATTTGCGCAGCTTGGCCGAAGCGGCGAGGGTGAGGATGGCGGAAGAGAGGATGCCTAAGAAACCGCCCACGCTTTTGGCTAGGAGGGTGGCGAGAGCTCCAGCGCTGGCGCCGAAGGCGTAAAGCTTGGAAGATTTGAGGTCTGTTTTTGAGATGGAGAAAAGCCCGATGAGCAGAGCGGCGATGGGCGCGGTGTAGAGAGAGGCGGCATTGGGAAAGGGGAAGGGCCCGGTGGCGCGGCGATGGGCTAGGTCGGTGTTCCAGGGTGAAGGAATGCCGCGATTAGTCGTGAATTGGATGATGGACCAGAGAGCGACGAAGGCGACGGAAGTAATGAGAGCCGAGATGAGCCAGCGGCGTTCTTTGGCTGTCTCCATCAAGCCGCAGAGCAGGATGAAAAAGAGAATCGGTTCAAGAAAATAAGCGCGCCACAAGCCTAAGGCGGTGAGATGATCGGGAGCGACGGTTACGGCTATGGCCGAGGCCAAGCTCCACAGGATAAGCGCCGGAGCCCAGGCACGGAGCTTGTGCCATCCGAGACGCCATGGGCCAAAGCCAAGGCGGAAAGTTGCGGTGAAGAGAGTCGCGGCCCAGGTGAGTTCGAGTAAGGTGGTGGGAAGTCCGAAAAAATCGCCGCGCAACAGATAAGCGGGGAGCAGAATCGGAAAAGATAGGACGGCATAGCGTGGGCGGTACCAGGCGAAGGCACCCCAAGCTAGGGTGAGAGCAAGCAAAAGCCACATATTATTTCTTTCGTCCGAAGGGGATGACGTCTCGGACGGTTTGGCGCGAGATAGTGCCGGTGAGCAGGGTGAGGGCGCCGTAAATCAGGACGCCGGAGAGGATTGGGACGGGGAGCCAAGCATTTTTGATGGGCAGGATGGCTAAACCCATGGCCACGGCGCAGAGCAAGGATTTGAGGAGAGGGGCGAGATTCAGTTGCGTATTTGATATTTTGAGCGAAATCCAGGTGGTACCGAAAGCGACGATCAGTTCCGAACCAACGGTCAGCCAGGCGGCGGCCCACATGCCGTAGAGCGGAATGAAGACGAGATAACCGACGAGGGTCAGGATAGCGGCGATGATGTAGAGCTTGATGGTGCGGCGCTGCGCATCCAGGGCCACTACGGCGTGGGAACTGACCGTACCGAAGAAAATGACGGCCACGGCGAGCATGAGGATCTTGAGGACGGTGCCCGAAGATGCGAAATCCGGGCCAGCTACGAGCACCATGATGCGCTCACCTAAGACCAGAGTGCCGGCGAGGATAGGCGCGGCGAGCAAAGTCATGGCGGTGTAAGAGTTCGTAAGCAGGTTGCGGAAGCGAGATTTGTCTTGCGTGGCCCAAGCGTTGGCAATGAGGGGCAAGAGCACGCCGGCGTACATGAAGGGCAAGGTAACGAGGATTTCGAGTACGCGGTAAGCTGCACCGTAAATCCCGACTTCGGTGAAGGGGCGGACGTACGAGAGGATAAGCGCATCAGCTTTGAAATACACCAAGTTGAAGACGATGCTTAAGCCGATTGGCCAGGCGCGTTGGATCAAGATTTTCCAGAAAGCCATGTCCCAGTTCCAGCGGAAGCTGGCGTAGCGGCGGGCGGGGAGTAAGTTCACGAGCAGGTTGACCAGGCCGGAGAGCGAGATGATGAGGGAAATCCGGACCAAATCCCAGCCCCAAGCCCAGGCGATCAGGACGCCGCCCAAGAGCACGGCGCGCCCCACGACTTCTGCGATGGCCACGGTGTGCATCTTGAGGTGACGTTGTTGGGCGCCGATGACGATCTGATTCAAGGCGGCGGAGAAGAACGAGCCCCAGATAGCGAAGAGCGCGAGTTTGAGTTCCCAGGGATAATTTAGGAGCAAGCCGACCAGCGGTGCGGCGGATAAAAAAATGAGCGCGGTCACGATGCGCAGAGTGAAGGTAGCGCTCAAAGCGCGGTCTTCGTAGGCTTTGTCGCCGGCGTGTTCGCCCAACATCTGGACCAACATGACGTTGATGCCGAGGTCGAGCATGAGGGCGAAGACTTGGAAGTAGGCGACGGCGGTGGTGTACATGCCGAAACCTTCTTGGCCGAGCAAACGAGCCATCAAGCCCACGACAACGACGCCTAAAGCAGTGGAAATGGTTTTGCCGATGGCTTGGACGGTGGTGTTCCAGGCGAGGACGCGGGTTTCGTTCATGTGGTGCATTCTCCCATGAATCAAGCGAGGCTGAAAGAGTTTTGGCTGTATAGACCTAAATAGCGCAGTTTTTATTGACAATGGAGCGAAAAAAAATTATCCTGAAAGTCCTAGTTAAGCGAATGGAGAAAGCGCTCAGTTGAGTCCATAAGCTTCAAAAACCAATATGCCTTTCCAGTTTAAAACCAAAAAGAGTGACGGAAGACGGTTTAAGTTTAGCGAATGGCGGAGCCGATGGGCGCAAAGGGTGCGCAGCGGGTCCGTTTTTTTGTTGCTGGGTGGAATGTTGGCCTCGGCTACTCCGGTGCAAGCGACGACTTTGCCCTACCAAGCGACGACTTCTGCAGCGACGGTGAGCATGACGACGGGACAACGCGCACAGGTGACTCTGAAATTCAACAATATCGGCTCGCAGACTTGGATTAAAGGACGTACGGCCACGGCGCTTTATCTGTATGGCGACTCGACCATATTTAAGGATACGACTTGGCTTACGAACGACCTGCCGGGGCTGATCAATGAAGCATCGGTCAAACCGGGGCAGACGGCGACGGCTACTTTTTGGGTCAAAGCGCCGAGTACGCCAGGTATCTATGAGGAATCCTTCTTGTTGTCTTACGGCACTAACGCTTGGGTCAAAGGATCGCGCGCGTATGTGAAATTCGTGGTGCTTAAAGGAGTGGCGACCACGGTGGCTGCGACATCTCCTGCACCGGGTACGACCGCGTATTCGGGATTGCTGACCGAGAAGGGCGGGACGGAGTGGCAGTTCGTGCCGGCGGGGCAGGGGAGCGTGACTTTGGGGTTCAAGAATACGGGCACGGCGACTTGGATCAACTCAGGCGTGAACTACGTTTCCTTATATACAGGCCGGACCAACCGGGTGAGTCCGTTCAGGGATGCGACGTGGAAGAACCAATACCAACCTACGGTGATGAAGGAGGCGACGGTCAGGCCGGGTGAGACGGGACATTTTACTTTCCAGCTTAAAGCGCCGGTGAATACGGGCACATATTCGGAAGAATTTATTTTGGCGGCGGAGGATAAGGCGTGGATTGCGGGGGCTACGGCGTTGTTGCCGATTAAGGTCGGTGACGTTTCAGGCGCGCCGCCTGCGGCAGCAGCTCCGAGTTCACCGACTGCGTCATATAAAGGAATGTTGATGCTGTCTTCAGCCAAGTCCCTGACTTTGTCGGGCAGTACGCGCCAGGGATTGACCTTCGGAATCAAAAATACCGGCTCAATCGGTTGGTCCACGCTGACGGCGCGCATCTTGGGTATCCAGCCGGCGAGCGCAGCGACTATTTCGGTGCGCGATGAATCCTGGCCTACGGCGACAGATGCAGCGGTGGCGCAAGCATCGACGGCGCCGGGGCAGATCGGATTCATCGGCTTCACGGTCAAAGCTCCGGTATATAAAGGAGACTATACGGTGAGCTTTAAGCTGTACGCGGATGGGCAAGAGGTGCAGGACGCGGTCATTAATATCCCGATTACGGTTACGGCGGACGGATATATCGAACCGACGCCTCAAGCGGCCACGACGCCGAGCGTACCGACGAACACCGGAGCCGCGAATGTGGATTTAAGTGCGTTACCCGATGAGCCGATCATCCGCGTGGGTTTATATTCTACGATAGACGATAAATCGGTGTTGAAGGCGGTGAGCGGGGGGTTCAGCCTGTATCAAGGCGGAAGTGCGGTGTGCAATTTCGGAGCGGGTGAATCAGTGACCGTGAGTTTTGACCGCGCGACCAAGATATATCGAGCTCAAGGGCCGAATTGCTCGGTCCAATCAGCGAATTTTTATCAAGCTTGGGCGCCGGATTTGGTGACGCCGCTTGAAGTCACGGATTACAACCGTCCCGTATCTTGGTTGCCGGGGGCGAATGACAATAAGTTTCGCGGGAAACTCGAATTGCGCTATACGCCGTCGAGCGATTTGGTGTGGTTGATCAATGAATTGCCGGTCGAGACTTATCTGAAGTGGATGGCCGAGACCTCCAATTCGAGTCCGCTGGAATACCAAAAAGCATTGATGACCGCGGCTCGGACCTATGCCATGTATCACGTGCAGCGCGGGACTAAACATGCGGCGGAGTTTTTCACGGTGGATGCGAAATACGATCAAGTGTATCGCGGCTACGGAGCGGAGATACGCGATCCGAACGTGGTGGCAGGAATCGATGCGACGCGTGGGCAGATCGTGACTTACGCCGGCAAGCTCGCCATCACCCCGTACTACTCGCGGTCTGATGGACGGACGCGGTCTTGGACTGAAGTGTGGGGTGGCGGTCCGTACGCGTGGTTGGTTTCTGTGCCAGTGCCGTGGGACCAGGGTCGGACGCTGTGGGGACATGGGGTTGGAATGAGCGCCACGGGTGCGCTTGGCATGGCGGCGGACGGCAAGAACTGGGTCGAGATCCTGAAACATTTCTACACCGGAATCGAGCTGCAACGGATCTACAAATAAATATTGTATACAAGCGAAAACAGGGGCTGATGCCTCTGTTTTTTGTCCGGTGTGAACGTGATGAATAGC
>JAQUHK010000126.1 GCA_028683655.1 Alphaproteobacteria bacterium | reverse complement strand
TGGTCTTCCGCAACGACGCGGAAAAAGAACGCGCCGCGCGCGCGGGCATCACGGACCTCAACAAGAAATATGAACTGAATGAACTGGCCCACGGCGACATCATGTTTGCGGCCACAGGCGTGACGGATGGCGCAATGCTGCGCGGTATCCGCCTGTTCCCCGGTGGTGCGCTCACCCACACGGTTGTGATGCGCTCACGCACCGGCACTGTCCGCCGCATTGAAGCCACCCACAACTTCCGCCGCAAGTCGATTGTTGGGTAATGGCCTCACCCTTTCTTGGCGTTGAGGATTCTTTTACGGGCCGCCTTTGGGCGGCGCGGGCTTATGACGAGCGGCAGGCTTTGGCGATGGCGCAGCGTTACGGCTTGCCCGACATCATCGCGCGAAGCCTGAGCGCACGCGGCCTCGATGTAGAAACCGCGCCAGCGTTTTTAGAGCCGCGCTTGCGCGAGTTGATGCCCGATCCCTCCTTGCTCAAGGATATGGACAAGGCCGTCTCGCGCTTTGTCCTTGCGCTTGAGCGCGGCGAGAAGATCGCCGTTTTCGGCGATTACGATGTGGATGGCGCAACCTCTTCCGCGTTGCTTGTGCGCTTTGCTCGCGCCTTGGGGCGCGAGCTGCGCCTTTACATCCCCGACCGAATCACCGAAGGCTATGGCCCGAACGACAAGGCGATGCACACCTTGGCGGAAGAGGGCGTCCGGCTTGTGCTCTGCGTCGATTGCGGCACCACGGCGCACGGCCCGCTGAAGGCCGCCAAAGAAGCCGGACTCGACGTGATCGTCATCGACCATCATGCCGCCGAGTTCACCCTGCCGCCCTGTGTCGCGCTTATCAATCCCAACCGGATGGATGAGACGATGACGGACAAGCTGGGGGCCCTTGCCGCCGTCGGCGTGACCTATCTCTTCGTCGTCGCCGTCAACCGCGCCCTGCGCGAAGCGCGGTTTTATGCGCCATACTCAACAAAAACAAGTGCTGTAAGCCCCTCCCCCTCGCGGGGAGGGGTTGGGGAGGGGGGCGAACGGCCACGCGATAACTTTGCTAATTCTTCGCCTACTGCCTCCCCCCCTCCCTTAATCCCTACCCGCGAGGGGGAGGAAAATTTAGGGACAACACAAAATTTTCCGTCAGGATATTCGCGACAAGTGTCTTCTCCCCCCGAACCAGACCTGCGCCTTTGGCTTGATCTGGTCGCCCTTGGCACCGTGTGCGATGTCGTCAAGCTGACGGGGCTTAATCGCGCCTATGTCGCACAGGGCCTCAAGGTCATGACCGCGCGGCGCAATGTCGGCATCGCCGCGCTGGCCAAAGCGGCGGGAGCCAGTGAGGTGATGGATACCTATACCGCAGGCTTCATCTTGGGCCCGCGCGTGAACGCGGGCGGGCGCGTCGGGACCTCCGACATCGGGGCGAGGCTTCTGTCCAGCGAGGACGAAAGCGAGGTCGTGGGCCTTGCCGAGAAACTCAACCAGCTTAACGCCGAACGCCGCGCCATCGAAGCCGATGTGTTGGCACAGGCGGAAACCATGCTGTTTGACGACGAGGCCCCGCTGACCTTTGTCGCGAACGAACAATGGCATCCGGGCGTGATCGGCATCGTCGCCTCGCGCCTGAAAGACAAGTTCCACCGTCCCGCCATCGTCATCGGCCTTGACGACGGCGTTGGTAAAGGTTCAGGCCGTTCTGTCGGTGCCGTCGATCTGGGGGAGATCGTCATCGCGGCGCGTCAAGCAGGCCTGCTCATCAATGGCGGCGGGCACAAGATGGCGGCAGGCCTCACCGTTGCCCGCGATAATCTAGACGACCTGCACGCTTTTCTGGCCGAGCGGATCGGCAAGGTGCTGGCTGCCGAGCCCTTTGTGCCGACGCTGACTGTCGATGGCCTTGTTGCGGTCCCCGCGCTTGATCCCTCCTTCATCGAAAAACTCTCTGCCCTCGCGCCCTTTGGTACCGGCAACCCAGAGCCGCGCTTTGCCCTGTCCGATTGCAAGATCGTTCGCGCCGACATTGTCGGTGAACGCCACGTCAAGGTCATCGCCGCGCAAGGCACCGCCCGCCTTGACGGGATCGCCTTCCGCGCCATGGAAAGCGGCCTCGGCCCGTCTTTGCTCGCGCATGTCGGCCAGTTCTGCCACCTCGCCGGACATTTGCGCCACGACACCTGGCAAGGCCGCAACCGCGTCCAGCTCCTCATCGACGACGCCGCCAAGGTCGCCTGATTTTCTCCTCCCTCGCCAGAAGAGAGAAGATGTCCGCCCTCGTTCGATTCACGCCAACCCGAGTTATGGGGTTGCATTGACCACTATCGTTCTCCCCCCTGGCGGGGGAGAAAGCAAAATCTTAGGCTTGCGTCAGCAAGTCTTAGATTTTGCAAGAGTGGGGGTAAGGCACAGTAAGGATTTTACCCCAGTTTTTACGTCCTCTCCCGCCAGGGGAGAGGAACTGCAACTCATAACTCGGGTTAACCCATTATTCGACTCACGCCACAAAAAAAGGCCAGCTTCCGCTGACCTTGCCCTAACCGTTCTTTTTTTGCTCAACCCTTGGCCGCCTGCACCGCCCCCAAATGCAAAATGCCATAGGCTAAATGCCGCTTCCCACCTCTTGCCGCCCTCAAGACGCAGGTCGCCGTAGGGATGTCAATACCACATCCCCCACCCCTTGTCAAGCACAATCTTCCTTTTTTCGAAATATTACCCCATCATCGGAAGGGGGCCCTTCGTCCTTGGGCTCCTTGCCCAACCTGGCTTTTCACGTCACGCTTGCCTCACGCTGGCCATCTTGCAGCTCGATCCGCACGTTTTCGCCCGCTGCAAGGTCGGCGCAGCGGGTGATGAGCTGGCCCTTGGCGTCATAGATGAGCGCATAGCCGCGCCCTAGCACAGCGCGAGGCGAAAGAGCCTCCAGCAGCACCGTAAGCCGGTCCAGCTTCTTGCCCGTTTGCATGACTTGCGCGCCATAGGCAGCTTTCAGGCGGCCTTGCGCGATGGTCAGACGGCTTTGTCCTTGCGCCATCAACTCGCGCGGGTGCCTCAAGCGGCCAGCCATCTCGGCAAGGCGGCCCTTCCTGTCATGAAGATAATGCGCCTCGGCGGTCCCCAGCTGTTTGGCGAGCCCCTCCAGTTTGGTGCGGGCCAGAGCCATCACATCGCGTGGATGTCTTAGGCGCCCTGCCAATTCCGCAAGGCGGCTTTTCTGGCGGTGCAGATAGTTTTCTTCCGCCGCCGCCAGCCGCTCGGACAGCGCATCGAAACGCTGCATCAGCGGCGTAAGGGCCCGCATGGGGTCACCCAGCGCGTGGCTTAGAAGCTGCAACTTTTCTTCGCGTTGGTCCAAAAGACGAAAGGCGGCGTTTTCAAGACGCATGTCCATTTCATCGACAGCCCCGACAAGGGCAAGCCGCACAGGCACGGCTTTTTCCGCCGCAGCGGTCGGTGTAGGCGCGCGCAAATCGGCGGCATAATCAACCAGCGTCGTATCCGTCTCATGCCCCACGGCGGAAATAACGGGAATGCGGCTTTCGGCGACGGCGCGGACAACCTCTTCCTCGTTAAACGGCATGAGGTCTTCCAGCGAGCCGCCCCCACGCGCAACGATCAGCACATCGGGACGCGGCACCGCGCCACCTTTTTCCAGCGCATTAAACCCGCGTACCGCCGCCGCGATTTTCTGCGCGGCCCCTTCGCCTTGCACGGGCACAGGCCAGACGAGCACACGGCGCGGAAAACGATCCGCGAGCCGGTGCAAAATGTCGCGGATCACGGCCCCCGTGGGTGAGGTCACGACCCCGATCACTTCGGGAAGAAAGGGCAGGGCCCTTTTTCTGGCTGGATCGAAAAGCCCCTCTTGCTGAAGCTTGACGCGCCGTTCTTCAAGCATCTTGAGCAGAGCCCCGACGCCAGCCAAAGCCATGCTCTCGACGATAAGCTGATATTTCGATTGTCCGGCGAACGTAGTTAACTTGCCCGTGCAAACCACATCCATGCCCGTGGCGGGTTTCAGGCCCAGCTTGGCGACTTGCCCTTTCCAGCAAACGGCGGCCAAAACGGCCCCTTCGTCTTTCAGGGAAAGGTAAAGATGGCCGCTTGTATGCAGTTTGCACTCGCCGATCTCGCCGCGCACGCGGACATGGCCGAATCCGTCCTCGACCATGCGTTTGACCTGCCGCGACAAATCGCTGACCGTGTATTCTGGCGCATTGCGCCCTTCGCGAGGCTTGTCTATAAGGGAAGGCGCGAAAAGGCCTTCATCGGGGGGCTTGGACGTTGTTTTGGACATAAAGATTTATAACCACAGCTCCTAAGAAAAGCGAGAGGGGAAAGCGATGAAAGTTCTGGTTGTCGGATCAGGTGGACGTGAACATGCCCTGTGTTGGGCCTTTGCCAAGTCGCCGCTGTGCGCCGAGCTTTTCTGCGCGCCGGGCAATCCGGGCATCGAAGCCCATGCCACTTGTCTGCCCGTCAAAGCCGACGACGTATCGGGGCTTGTCTCGCTCACCATTGAAAAAAAGATCGACTTTGTGATGGTGGGCCCTGAAGTGCCACTGGCTCTCGGTCTGGCCGATGCGATCCGCGCGGCAGGCGTTCCCTGCTTCGGGCCCAGCAAAGCGGCAGCGCAGCTTGAAGCCTCCAAAGGCTTCATGAAGGACCTGTGCAAGAAATACGACATCCCCACCGCCGCCTATGAGCGGTTCAGTGATCCTGAAAAAGCCAAAGCCTATGTGCAGGCGCAGGGTGCGCCGATCGTCATCAAAGCCGATGGCCTTGCCGCAGGCAAAGGCGTGACGATTGCCCAAACGGTGGAAGAAGCTATCGCCGCGATTGACGAGTCCATGACGGGCGGCGCGTTTGGCGATGCCGGAGCCGAGATTGTGGTCGAAGAGTTCATGACCGGCGAGGAAGCCAGCTTCTTCGCGTTGTGCGACGGTGAAACCGCGCTTTATTTCGCATCGGCGCAGGACCACAAGGCTGTTTACGACGGTGACAAGGGCCCGAACACAGGCGGCATGGGAGCCTATTCCCCCGCGCCCGTGATTGACGAGGCGATGCGTGATCGCGTGATGAAAGAGATCATCCTACCGACCGCCGAAGGCATGAAGAAAGAGGGCATGCCTTTCACCGGCATCTTCTTTGCCGGATTGATGATCACCAAGACGGGCCCGCGTTTGATCGAATACAACGTCCGCTTCGGCGATCCCGAGACGCAAGCCATGTTGCCTCGCCTGAAATCCGATTTGCTCTCGGCTCTCTTTGCGACGGCCAAGGGCATGCTGGGCGGGATCGAGCTGCACTGGCACGACTATGCCGCGCTCTGCGTTGTGATGGCAGCGAATGGTTACCCCGGAACCTACGAGAAGGGCTCCGTCATCAAGGGACTAGAGAAAGCCGCGAAGGTCGAAGACGGCATCGTCTTCCATGCCGGCACCGCGCGCAATGAGGCGGGGGACATCACCGCCGCCGGAGGCCGCGTGCTGGGCGTCACCGGCTGGGCCCCCACGATCACCGAGGCGCAAAAGAAAGCCTATGAAACGATGGACAAGATCAACTGGCCCCAAGGCTTCTGTCGCCGCGACATCGGCTGGCGCGCCGTGGCGAGGGAGAAGAAGTAAGAAGGGGAGCCTTTTTGTTCGTCGTTATGGCGTACTTCTAATCAGGAAAATGCTAGGCCCCAAGGCGGTATAGCCTGAACAAGCCTGACGATCAGCTTGGAGCAGGCTAAAGTCACAGACAGTTTTGCTGTCATCGGAGCGCAGAACACTTCCG
>JAQUHK010000125.1 GCA_028683655.1 Alphaproteobacteria bacterium | reverse complement strand
GGATTTCCTCCTGTGTCAAGTTTTCTCGCTGCCTCATTTCGGCCAAGTGGTCGATAATCTTGACGGCCACAACGTGTCCGAGATAACTAACGTACTCTCCTTCTTGAGAGGCAATCGTACCGGAGGTGGCGTTAGGGTGAGAAAGTTCGATATCGTCGTTCTCGATCGCGCTGATGACGGTGTAAACAGCATCGTTGGTCAAGTTAATGTCGAACGGGTCTGCTGACTGCTGCATCTCCTTCGCACGCTCCGCCGCTTTAATGCCGAAACCGGGGGTGTGCTCGACGTAGAAGTCCCAACCAAGAGGGATGTCGTTACCACGAGACTCTATCATCCTCTCCGCCACCTTCTCCCCGATGCCGGGGATCTGAGTGAGACCCGCCAGGAGGCCGGTACGATCCTTGTTGGGGGTCCAGGAGATCTCAGAGTGAGGCGCTGGCGGGTTGATGGTCAATCCGTGCGCTGCAGCGTCCTGAAGGATCAACAGGGCTGGATCGGCCTTGCCCTTCTGCTTTCCCTTCTTAGACGCGGACCTCAGAGATGCCGCGAAGAACTCTGCCGGGTAGTAGACCTTCAGGTACATGGTCCAGTAGGCCACCAGCGCGTAGGAGATGGCGTGTGAGACGTTGAACAGGTACGAGGCCGATGCGGCCATGTAATCCCATACCTCACGCGCCTTGTGCTCCTCTGCGCCGTGCAGAGCCTTCGCTCCGTCCCGGAACTTGATCCAGAAGGCCTCAAACGCTCCACCGGCCTGCTTGGCACCGATAATCTTGCGCAGACGGCCAATCTCGGAGTCATCGAGACCTCCGAACTCCTTGCCGATGCGCATGACCTGCTCCTGGTAGACGAGGCAACCGTTGGTCTCACCCAAGATTGAGTCCACCACCGGATGAATCGACTTTCGTGCAGCACCGTTCTCAACGGCGATGTACTGGCGGGTCATCCCCGACGACAGAGATCCAGGTCGAGACAGAGCGTTGATATCCGCCAGTTGCATGAAGGTTGGGATGCGGCCCTTGCCAAGGAAGATGTCCTTGACGATACCTCGGGTAGATCGTCCTTCAAACTGGAAGATCCCCGTCAGGTCGTCGTCGGCAAAGCCCTTGAGCACCTTCTCGTCGTCACGCGGCAGGTTGTACAGCGTGTCGAGGTCGAGGTCCGGGACCATGTCGATGACGTGAGCGACGATCGTCATCGTCAACAGCCCCAGGCAGTCGAGTTTCAGCATCTTAAGGTACGCTGCGTCTCGCTTGTCGTAGGCGATGACCTCTGTCTCGTCTCCGTTGCTCTTCATGCGCTTGTAGATGGCACAAGTCTCAGAGATCGGCTTGTTGGAGATGACCATGCCTGCCGCATGAACTCCAAGACCTCGCATATCGCCTTCCAGACGGTAAGCGAGTTTAAGGTCCGGGAACTCCTTGACGATGGCCCCTGCCTCCTCAAAAGACTCTGCCGTATCCTCCGCCGTGTCGAACTCTCGCGGGTCCCCGAAGGCCGGGGTGCCAATGAGGTCTGCGAAGGCCTCGGTCTTGTCGTAGGGAACTCCCAGGACCTTTCCTGCCGTCTTGATGGCGGTTCGGCCACGGAAACGAGAGAAGTTGCCGATGTTGCCGACATTCTCGTCCCCGTAGATCTCCCGCATGTACTCGAAGACCTCGTTGCGGCGGTCATCCTGGTAGTCGGTGTCGATATCCGGGTCATCCTCGCGAGAGGGGTCCAGGAAGCGCTCGAAGACCATCTGAGGGAACTCCATAGGATTGACCTCCGTGAGCCTCAGGAGGTAGCACACAAGGCTGGATGCGGCAGATCCACGACCGGGACCCACAGCGATGCCGTTGTCCTTGGCCCAACCGATCACCTGCTCGTTGACGAGGAAGTAATCACTGAACCCCTTCGGAAGGATGACATCCAACTCCTTCTTGATTCGATCCTTATACTCACTCTGGCGGCTACGGAAGTCGTTGGCGAAGACCTCAGAGGTCTCCATCCGGAAGGCCACGCCATCCATGATCTTCTGCTTGAGAATGCGCTGCGCACCCTCGTCTGTGCCATCGGAGCCACTGTAGCGTACCGGAGAGGTCTTAGGAAGCGTGACGTTGCATCGTTCTGCGACGTTTCTCGTGTTGAGGATGGCTGACTTAGCGGACTCTGGCTGCAGGCCAGTCTCTCGAAGCCTCTCGAACACCTCCTTGTCATTCTCTGGGAAGGTTGCTCGACCCGCCTCGTAGTCGCGGTTCTCTGCCAAAGCCTCGGGAGTGGTCTTCCACTCGATAGCGTTGGAGAGTCGCTGGACCTCCCAGTCGTCCGGATGCGGGTAGTGAACGTCCGCTGTGGCGACCATAGGGATTCCGGTCTCGTAGTGGATCTGTTCGATGATCCTGTTGATAAAGCGGGTCTTGTAGTAGTTGTCGAAGGTCTGTACCTCAAGGTAGAAGCGGTCGCCGTAGACCTCCTGGAACCTCTCTACCAGGTTGATCGCCTTCTGGATGTGGTTCTCAAGTATGTCCGAGGGGCCGGACATAAGGTTTTCGCACTGTTCGCCGGTCAGGTTGTCACCGATCGACTTGCCACCGGCAATCGTGCAGGAGATCCACGAGTCTGCACAACCAGACAGGACGATGAGGTCGGAGGTCTGCTCCGGGTCCAGGAGCCACTCAGGATGGACTGTGGGGTAGTAGTAGAACCCTTCGGACCACGAGCGGGTCACGAGGCGGTTCAACTGCCGGTAGCCGTTCTCGTTCATCGCCAGGATCGTCTGGTGAAACTTCTTTTTAGTCTTCGGAGGTGCGACGTAGGCCTCAACCCCGTAGATCGCCTTCACTCCGTGCTTCTGCGCAGCCTTCTCGAACTGGACGTGGCTAGAGGTGTTGCCGTGCTCGGTGAGCGCCATAGCGTCCATTCCGAGGTCCTTGACCCGCAGGACGTGGTCCTCCGGCAGTTTATGGCCGTCTCCATACGAGAAACTCGTATGGTTGTGCAGGCTAATAAATTTCACGCTTCCACTCTCTCTCTTCCTTGCGCCGTGCTATGCGACGGCGCTTCTTGATCTCGTAGGGCTTCGGAGTCTCACACTGCCACACGCACACCCCCGGCCTGCAGCCGTTGTAGTTCGGGTACGACTTGATAAGCATCCTGGCCATGATTCCCCTTTCCGTGCAGGTTAATAAATTTTATTTGTTTCGGTACCTCCAGTAGGTAATTGGTTCCCAGCACCGATAGATTTCTGTCCATATCGCGTATGAGAGGTCCGAACTAGGAAAATAAAGACGGAAAAGGTTTCCGCACTCACACTTCCAGATTGCACCTAGGTTCCAGGTTAACGAACTATGACGGGGAGGCTGGCACACATGAGGGTCTTCTGGATTATAGACGATAGACATCAGATGTCAATCCCCTTCTTGCGTAGGTAAAATATCTTTGATTGTGTCGATCCGTAATGCCTCCCCAACTCAATAGCGCACTGGTATACGGTTCTTGTCTTGCGAAGTTCGGCCAGGAGGTCTACCTCTTCCTGACTCCATCGACCAGACTTGGTGGCCATAGATGCCGAGATCTCATGCTTCTTCTTCCGGCCCTCTCTAACTTGAGACAAGTTATAGTCTCGATTCTTTTCTCGGTACTTGCGACACCGCTCTCGATTCTTTTCTCGATTCTTTTCTCGATTCTTTTCTCGGTACTTACGCCCCGCCTCTCTGTTACAAGTTCTGCATTCATATCTGAGGCCGTCATTATTGGCGCGAGACTTTCCGAAGTCGGAAACTGGCTTTTCCTCTTTGCACCTGCTGCAGACCTTAGTCATTGTCACTCATCCCCTTGGTTGCGTTCTCCATTGCCTCCTCGAAGACGTTACGGCAGAACTCCTTGAACTTGACCTGAACCGCGTCTGCGTGGGTCTTCCACTGCTCCATCTGAGTGTCGGTGAAGCCCTCCATGTGAATGGAGTTCTTCTTTTCTCCCATCTTGCGGATGTGAGCCTCAACCCAGACCTCGTCGTCCTTGAGCACGATGTGAGGCTCCGGCTTGGCCGCTACCATCGACGCGACATGGTTGTAAGCATCTGTCGGGGTCAGGCCGATAGCGTGAGCCTTCTGGTAGTGCGCTGCCTTGGCCGGTCCGACGCTATGGACAGCCGCTGCGACTTCATTCTGGGTCGCTCCCGAGTCGTAAAGGGAGAGGACCACTGCGGCCTGCATCGCTCCGGTGAACTCGACTCCGCGAAGTTCTGCGTCCCATGCCTCAACGAACGAGACGTACCCGAGAGGCTCCCATGCGCGGGTCTCTACGATCTCCTTGACATCTCGCTCGACTCCAAGGAGTCCTGCGCGGAGTCGGTTCCAAAGTGCCTTTGCCTCGTGCTTGGTGATAGACATTGTGTTTCCTTTCAAGTTTTGGTTTAGTTCGATGATAGCACAGCGACGAGGATATCTGCAAATCCTGCGTCTGTGCCGAGTCCGACCCGCTCTGCTGCTAAGTCGGTGAGTTGGTAGGGGTGAAGGCCGGTCAAGGCCTCTCCGATGCGGTAGATCGTCATGACGATCGCGGTGTACGCCGTGGTGAAGGGGATGCTAGATTCCATGCTCAAGTCGATCCCAGATCGTGTGCGGGTAGATGACATCCGCCATACCTTCTCCGAAGTGGAGGGTTAGGTTTCCCTTTTCATTCTTCTCCATTCCTGTGACCCCGTTGTGGGTGTAGGGTTTCTTTTTGGTTTTGAGTTTGACCTGTATCTTTTCCATGTCCCTCATCTTAGCGTATCGGGTTTGGTCTGTCAAGTTTTTGGTGACCCGCTCCGCCAAGCGGGTCTTTCCCTCTCAGAAGGGAGTGGACCAGGAAGGAATCGAACCTTCTTCCTTCGCAAGCGTCCTTACGAAGAGTTGCCATAACTACTAGCCCGAAGATCGGGTTGTTTAACGTCTCCCGATCACCGACGCACCTCCCTCGTCCCTCTGCACGGAAGTGGTGACCTTCTGCAGCAGAGATAAGGGCCAATCAAGGGCCAACTAGGTCCTGCCTAGTGGCACACATCCGGTAAACGCCACCGGCTAAGACGAGGTGCTAAAGCACCCGTACCTCATGTAGGAATCGAACCTACTCGGCGTGAACACCTGATTTACAGTCAGGTCCGGCTCTCCAACTCCGGCGATGAGGCTTATGAGCACGAGAGGCGGCTAGTCGGGATTATCCACTAGCGGGACGCTTCGTGCCGTGGGAGAGGCGGGATTTGAACCCGCGATCGGAGGCGCTACCTCCTGCATTAGGCCAGACTTTGCTACTCTCCCGACAGGAGTTATTGTCCATTGTATACCTGTCAGACAGCCCTTTTGATAGGGGAGTGGTGCGGTCTCCCGTTCAGCAAGGCGGTAACCTTTCGGTCCCTTTCCTCGCTCGTGCCCCCGGCAGGGATCGAACCTGCGGCCTACTGATTAGAAGTCAGTTACTCTATCCGCTGAGTTACGGAGGCTTGGAGCGGACGACGAGACTCGAACTCGCGACGGCCTGATTGGAAATCAGGAACTCTACCAACTGAGTTACGTCCGCGCGGAAAGTAGAGGAATCGAACCCCACGGGTTGCCCCGCCACCGGCTTTCAAGGCCGACTCTGCTCCATGCAGTTACTTTCCAAATCCGTCAGTGCGCTCCGAGAAAGTACCAGACAGAACCTAGGATGCTGGCCTAATGCTGTTCACTGCCACTGACGGTATGGGGTAGCAAGCCCCAAGCGGAAGAAGAAGGAGTC
Source organism: Alphaproteobacteria bacterium (assembly GCA_028683655.1). Lineage (GTDB taxonomy): Bacteria > Pseudomonadota > Alphaproteobacteria > UBA9219 > UBA9219 > UBA8914. The sequence goes on along the minus strand of JAQUHK010000125.1, from coordinate 81 downwards.
GAACCTTCAGGCTTTCACCTGGACCGGCTTAGCAAGCCAGTTGCGCACCATGCGCACATCTTCCTTGTGAGAGGCTTAACG
>JAQUHK010000017.1 GCA_028683655.1 Alphaproteobacteria bacterium | reverse complement strand
GATGCCGATGTCCAAAGACTTGCCGCCGCCCTGAATAACACGCCTAGAAAATGTCTTGGCTATAAGACCCCTTTAGAGGTATTTTCCAAACAGTTCCAACCGTTGCACTTGGAATGTGAATCTACCTTTCCGCTTTCGCGGGAATGACGGAACGGGGGCGAGAATCGACTCTGGGAATGGCCTTTGCGGAGCCTTGGAGGGGCCGCCAGCGCGTCGAACGAAGGTGCCCGCTATCCCCCTACGCAAGAGGAATAAAAACCTCTGTACGGGGCTCTAATGGCTTATAAGGCCTATTTCACGTTTTGTTCCCTATTTAAGGTTAACAAAACGCGGGTGTGAGGCTTACCAGCCCCAGCCGTTTTGCATCATTGTAGCTTGAAGTGTGTTTTGCATCAGGCAAGCGATGGTCATGGGGCCGACTCCGCCGGGGACGGGGGTGATGGCCAAGGCCCGCTCCTTGGCGGCTTCAAACTCCACATCGCCGACCAGTTTGCTCAGGCCCGTTTGCGGGTCTGTCGTCCGGTTAATCCCGACATCGATGACAACGGAACCTTCCTTGATCCATGCGCCTTTGACCATTTCGGGTTTGCCGATAGCCGCGACGATAATATCGGCACGGCTGCATTCACCGGCCAGGTCCTCGGTGCGCGAATGCGCAATAGTCACGGTGCAGCTGGCTTGCAACAGCATCAGGGCCATCGGCTTGCCAACGATATTGGACCGCCCGATCACAAGGGCTTTTTTGCCGCCAAGGTCGGGCATCGCTTCGTTGATCAGCAGCATACAGCCCGAGGGCGTGCAAGGGGAAAGGCTCATCAGGCCAGTCGTCTGGCGACCGACATTGACGGGATGGAAGCCGTCCACATCCTTGATCGGATCAATCGCGCTTAAAATCAGGCGTTCGTTGATATGGTCGGGCAGCGGAAGCTGGACCAGAATGCCGTTCACCTGAGGATTGTTGTTCAGCTCGGCAATCAGCTTGAGCAGTTCAAGCTCGGTCGTCGAGGCGGGCATGGTGTGGCTGTAGGAACGGAAGCCCACTTCCTCACACGTCCGGTTCTTGTTGCGGACGTAAACCTGACTGGCGGGGTCATCGCCGATGAGGATTACGGCAAGCCCCGGTACGATGCCTCCCTGACGGTTTTTCATGTCACGCGCATGCGTGCCGATACCATCCTTGATCCGTTTGGAAAGAGTTAAGCCATCAAGAATTTGTGCTGTCATAGAGATACCAGAAGATGGGACAGGAAAGATTGAAGGAACATAATCAGAAGAATCAGGATAATGGGAGAAATATCAATCCCTCCCATTGCTGGAAGTCGCTTGCGAATGGGACGCAAGACTGGCTCGGTCAACCGGAAACAGAATTCGCCAATCACGTGAACGGCGCGATTGCGCGGGTTGACGACGTCAAACGCCAAAAGCCAGCTCAGTACCGCCCCAACAACCAAAAGCCATATGTAAAGGCTTAAGGCAAGGCGCAATACGTCCAAAAGGGCGGCAAGAAGGGAGATTAAGACAGGCATCAATGCGACTCATACAGGGGTTAACGCCCTCAGCGTAAGCTTTTATGGTTTCCGGTGCAAGGGAAGCTTGACAGAGCCACGCGAGACGATCATAAAGTGGCCTCCCACTTCGATGAAGGGCCTGTAGCTCAGCTGGGAGAGCGCGTCGTTCGCAATGACGAGGTCGTCGGTTCGATCCCGATCAGGTCCACCAAATCCCAAAGTTAAACGCGCGAACCGACAAACATAAGTTTGTGCGCGTACGCGCACGGGCGGTTCGATCCCGATCAGGTCCACCAAATCCCAAAGTTAAACGGCTCTCCTCCAAAAGAGGGGGTCGGCAAGAATATTATAGTGAAGTTCTATTCAAATACTTGTAAAGTGACGGATAGCCTGACTTGTTTGAACGGGAGCCCCTTATGCCGTTGGTCGAGATTGTTGTTGAGGATTTGAACGGAGCCAAGATAGCGGCGCAGGCAGGCGCGGGGAGCATCGAGCTTTGTGTCAATCTCGATCAAGGTGGTCTGACACCGCCCAAAGAGCTGATGCAGGCTGTTATGGCGCATGTGAAAGAAACCGGCTCTTCCATGCAATGCCATTGCCTGATCCTTGACGAGCCCAGCAAGTTTCGGGTTGAGGCCGAGAATTTGGTTGCGCTTAAGCGGGGGATCATGGATGCCGCCGAAGCTGGCGTAACGGGTGTCGTCTTCGGTGCCCTCACGGCTGGAAACAAACTCGATATTCCTGTTTTAAGTGAACTCGCTGCGGTTGCGAAAGGGATGCAGATCACGCATCACCGCGCGTTTGATAGGATTATTGATCAGAAGGCAGCGATTGATGAACTCGTTGAGTTAGGTTTCTCGCGTATCCTGACCTCCGGTAAACCCGGCTGTGCTGGCGACCACATTGAACATATCCGCGAATTGGTTGTCCACGCTGACAACCGGATCGCAATCGTCGCCGGTGGCGGTGTCCGCCCGGCGAATATAGAAGCCATTCTGACCGGAACAAAGGTCCCCGTCATCCACATGTCTGCTCGAGCTGACACCCCCGATGCCACCGGCTTCAAACCGACCGACCCTGCCAAAGTCCGTACGGTGATCGGGTTGGTGCGGGGGAACGGATAGAGGAGGTGATCAAGCTGTCTTAGCTTGGTTAGACGCTGAGAGTTTGTCACGTAGTAGATAGATACTGGCAACATCGATCCTAATATTTACCATATTTTCCTTTTAGCACTTTCCCAAATGATAAGTTAGATCGCGGTGTCCAAAACAGTTCCTCATACAGTTTCGACAAACCTGTGAAAGGTCTTCAACCATCCCCTAGAAGCCATAAAAAAAGCCGCCACAAGGCGACCCTTTTCGCTGGCATGCCGCAGGAGATGAATCTGGGCACGGATTGTCAGAATAAAGATATCAGGGTATATACTCTAACTCCAACTGAAAGGAAAAATCTAATGAGGAAATATTTTTCAATATTGTCAGTTGTTTTCATAACAATAGTGTTTTCGGGACATGTTTATGGGGAAAACGCTTGGGACTATGGGCTTTCCGAAGATTATAAAGAGGCTATGCGGAGCACCCCGTTGTATAACTGCAACCTTAACGCTGATTTACAGGATACAAAAAATACAAAATTACAAATTTTGAATGAGTCGGTTAAGAATACTCAAAAAGAAAGGGACTGCTACAACAAAGCAGAAAGTGTTAAATCATATCTTGCGTGTCTACCAGCTGGGAAGAAACCAGTTATTCGCGATGAAGAAAAATTTCAAAGCATGAAGCAAGGAACACTAAGATCTGTGGATAGGCACTCGATTGCAACGCAAAGAGCGATTGCCTGTGTCCACGCTGCTGCTGATGTACGCATGGTTTGTTCCTGTGATTTTCTAACAAGAGCTTTGCCCGCCAGAGACTTGCCGATGACAGAGACGGGGCGATAGGAGCATCAATATTAACCTATTGATTTAACTGGCGTGCCGGACAGGATGAATCTGGGCACTGGGAGCTCACAATCACCCTTGCCCAGAACTGAACATCAACCAATTGATAGATATATAGAAATTGACGCTGGCACCGTCACCACGTTTATTATAAGCTTTTAAGCTACAAGTCGGTTATGAAGGGTCTTGAATGAACGAGCTTGCTGTTTCCATTGGAGTGATCCTATTCCCTGGCCTTATTGCTTGCGTGATCTGTGATAAGATAGCCGCTCACAGCCCGCGTTGGGGTACATTCAAATACAGCATTTATTCGTTTATTTTTGGGGTGTTGTGTTACGTTTGTGTAGAACTTTTTTTAAATGCAATGACATGGATTTCGTCTTTGTTTTGCCCCCTAACTGTTGCTTCGTACCCCCCGTTGCATGTCTGGTCTATCGTGACATCACAAAAAGCTGACATAAACATTCAAGAAATTGCATATGCCACCATTGCGGCATTCTTCGTCTCTATAGCTGCAACGTATATAAATAATAATAAATTTCTTTATAAGATCGCCAGCTATATCAATGTCACAAGAAAGTACGGGGATGAAAATCTTTTTTATAGATATTTAAGTCTTAACGGCGTTGACTGGGTGTATATTCGTGACCCATCAACAAATCAAACATATAAAGGAATTGTTGCGTCATATTCAGAAAATGATCACATTCAGGAGATCGTTTTAGCAGATGTTACGGTTTATGAATACGAAACGTCTGTTGAGCTTTACTCGTTGCCTTCTGTTTACCTTTCAAAGCCAACGGGTACGTTTATCATTGAAGCCGCACCGGAGGATGTAAATGGAAAAGAAGACAATACAACGACCTGAAACCAGAGGTTTTACAACGGACGGCATTGAGAAACTAAACGGGATGAACAAACAGCCTTGCTCTCAGAAAGCTAAGCCTATGGCGCCTCCTCCTAAGCCAGCGCCTTTGCCCACATCAAAAAAATGAGACCCTAGCTACTTGCTCTCACAATATTGCCGCATATGATAGTCGTTCGGCCATTTCTCTGCACAAGCACCTTTCTTGGGCGTGTCTGATGCACTGGTTTGTAAGGCGTCGTAAGCTTCGTATTGTTTCTTTTCACAGTATGCTCGCATATTGAAATCTTGAGGCCACTCTGTCGCACATTTTGCCCGAATAATCGTAAAGGCGTTTCGGCTTACGGTGGCTGGCTGACCATTATTTAGTGTTGCTACGCCTTCCTTTTGCTGCTTTTGGCAATACGCTCTCATGCTAAAATCATTTGGCCATTCTCTTTCACATTTTTGCTCTATGATTTGCATAGTGTTTGCCGGAAGAGTTAAATCGGCTGTTGAATACTTTTGAGCAGTGGTTTCTTCAATTTCTTTAGGATTGGTAATGCCCAGTGTGCCGTTTAAGCCTGAAAAATGATTAGCTATGCCCCACACCTGAACAATACACAGTAAAAATACGATGCCTCCAAATATTTTACTGCCTTGATTGATCGCAAAAACGGCAAAGACCAAACCTGCCAATATAACAAGGGGAGCAAGAATTGCAGGGATAAAGTTAGACATTAGAAATGCGATTAGTCCCAGCCATCCAAACATCCGAGATTTTTGTTTTGTCTTGTTTCCGATGTCCTTCGCCAAGTTCTCCCGCACCGGACAACCACAAGAAGGGCAAGCTACAGCTTCTGAGCTGATAGTGTTTTTACATTCACGACAGATTTGCAAGGACACAGCCATTCCTTTCGGAAAATATAGGCCTAGAGCATAAGATGGATAGGACTAAGACTAAGTTTTCATATGCAGACAAACACGCCCGCATAACCATTGCAAAATGGTGAATGCGAATTATTCTTAAGTCAACACAAAATGTGAACTTATAACATTATGCAGCATCTTTAGTGTATGCATAGTTCATCTCTTTTTTGCCCTCAAAAACTCTGCTGGCTCCACGCCCAGAGCCTCGGCCAGTTTGCCTATGATTTTCAGGCTCACATGGAAGGAGCCCTTTTCAATCTGGCTCAAATAGCTGCGGCTGATTTCGGCTTCATAGGCGAGGTCATCCTGCGAAAGTCCTTTCGCATTCCTTATTCGGCGCAGATTGGCTGCAAATGTTTCCCGCAAATCCATGCGGGAATGACACAACAGCCGTTAAAAATATACACCCCGATATATTGAACAAAATGAACGGGCGGTGTAAAGAGCTATTATGCAAGATTTGGTCAATATCTTTCTTTCCACACTCGGTAAACAGGCAGGAAACCTGCCCCTTGCGCCCATTGGGGCCCTGCTAGGGTTGCTTTTTCTTGGTCTAATTCTTGGGAAGGCCAAACGCGCAAGGAAGCCTCGGTGCGCCGCGTTTTCATTTGCCGATCTGCGCCGCAAGCCCATTTTGACCGATCATGAAAAAGGATTCTTTCCCTGCTTGCTTGACGCATTGCCCCAATATCACGTTTTCCCTCAAGTTTCCCTTGATGCTGTTATGCAGCCAGTGGCTGGGCTTTCAAATGGTGCCGCTTGTTCTCTGCGCAATAGCTTCAGTCAAAAACACCCCGATTTCGTGATTTGTGAGAAAGGCTCCTTGAAGGTCGTTGCAATTGTTGAGCTTGATGATAGTTGGCACGATGCGAAGAAAGACTCTGAACGGGATATAATGTTGGGTGCCGTCAAATATCCGGTGCTGAGATTTACCGACAAAGATAAGCCTTGGCGCGAAGCCATAGCCAAGAAATTCGCCACGCTGAATTGAGTTTGTTATCCGTACTGCACAGAGCGCGCAACATAGGGCGCTTTGGGAACCATAAATCTGATGGGTTTATCTTCTACAACGTGCGGGCGGATTGGCGCTAGATGCGCCATCACGTCCTTGCTTCCGGTCTTGATCTTCTTGAAAATCTCTTTGCAAAGCATACGAAAGAATTTGATGCGCTCTTTCCTGTCTTGTTTGATCTCTGTGCCGCAAGCCGTATTCTCACGCTTTTGCAGCATGTTCAGTTCTGCTTTGCAGATTTCACGATAGGCAACATAGGCGCCTTGCGTGAAATAGATGTCTTTGATCTTTTGCAACGGAACATCGTTGATTGTCTCAACACGATCATTCCGCATGAGTTCGGGAAGCTCAACTTCAAAGAAAACCCTGTTTAATCCTGCGCCACAAACCGCTGTTTCAACGTGCCCATAACAGGCCTTTGCAAATTCACGCGAGGCGAAGCGCATGACCTTATCAGCGTGATAAAGAGACTCATCCGAATACAGGCCGTAGAGGCCATTGAAAAAATCATAAACGCTTTGATTGCCGTCGTATTTGTCCAGTTTCTTTCCGGCTGGCGTTTGGTCAATGAATGTTAGAGGCGGAAACCCTTTATCCCACGCTTGAGCCCGCCCACGCTCATGATTGTTGATGGCATTGAGCGCTTTTAGAATCCAGCGTTCTGCTCCCGAATAAAGGAGGACACGCCCTTCCGTTTCAAAAACCTGAACGCCATGCGCAGCGATCAGCTTTTTAAGCTCAGAGATAACAGTTGCAGCGGTAGGTTTTCTAACCTTTGCCATACGTCCTCACGTTTTAAAAATGGGGATCGTTTATGGCGTAGGTTTTTTGCTGTATCGTGCATCGGCAGCGGCTCGGATTGCCGCGTTATGTTCAGCCAATGTCGTTTTCAGTTTCTTGATAAGTGAAGGGGGAACCTGATCGTTGGGATCACGAACCTCGTAGCTAAAAAGTTCGGTGGGATCGGTTGTTGTGCGGCCTTCTTTTAGGAAAACTGTTTCCTCCCAAAGAAGGGGGCCATCCGAAGGAACGAGGATTTCTCGCTTTTTCCCATCCGCATATTCTGCAACAAAAATCAACCCGCCAATAGGATCAGTGCCGCCAGAGGAAATTCTTTCCCCTACGGTGACCTCACGGACTGGTTGAACGAGGTTGGACACTTTACGTTTTTTCCCTTTGCCGAAGGGTAACACAACCACTTGCGGCGTTATAGGATTGTAATTTAATGCTCTTGCTGTGTTCATGATAGCGTCCCCCTATGGACTGGTAAAATGATTTCGTGGCCTGTTAATTGTTGCGCGGTGCGCCAAATTTCTTTTCGTCAACTGACGGATCATAGCAAAAATCCGGCCTCAAAACAATTTTGTTATTAGTTTCAATAGCTTACGTTTACCATTTGTTAAGAAATAGGCGCTGTTAATCCTTTTTCACAACAAAAGCGCGGAGTTGATAAAATGCCCTTAACCATGTTGCCGCGTTCCCGCTGGTGACGGTAGAGGGCTGCGGGTGCCGTTCAGGGCTTCTTTCACGAAGGCAAAGGCGGACTATCCGCAAGGGCTGGCGGTGAAGTAGCCTCACGCTGTCCCTTGCCCGAGCTTGCGCGGGTCGGCGGGTTCATCCCCGCCGAGGACGTGAGGCGTTGTGCCGCTGGTGCCGCAAGAGCCGTCCCTCTCTCCACAAGCATAAGTTTGGACGTGTGGGAGATTACCGCCGCGCCCGACGCTCAGGGCTCCCGCCCGCGAGGGCGGGATGAGCGGAGGAGCGGCGGAACAGACCCCCCGTGTCTATAACATGGGGGGTCACAGATACATTCTTCCTCTTAACCATCAAAAAGCATTGACAGAGGACATTCTCTGTCTTTATGGTGCCGCTATGACTGATGAAACCTACACCCTGAATGAAGTTGCTGTACGCCTGAGCCTTTCAAAGAAGGATCAGGCTGTCGCGCTGCTCACGCGCAAGGTCAAGCATTGGACAAATTATGATTTGTTGAACACGATTGGCGAAAAGCACACGGGCACGGGGCGCAATCGGCAATACAAGAGGGATGAAGTCTTTTGCGCCGCCTATCTCAACGAGATGTCAAAGTTCGGGCTTACTATTGGCGGCCTTAAAGCCTTCCGCGAAGAATATGACAAATGGATGAAAAGCCCTGCAAAGCGCAAATTGCTGCAAGGCGGCGTGACCGAGGATGAGGATAATATCCACCTTGGCGAAATTGGCGGCTATATCCTTTATCAGGGTTGGTCTGGAGACGATGAAACAAACGGAAAGTTTTTGTTTGTTGATGATCTGTTCTTGCACCAAAAACTTTTGGGGCAGTTCCCGCCCGATATGAAGCCACAATATTTTGCCAGCATCTTGCTTTTGAACTGCCAAGAGATTGTTGACCGCTTGAAACTCTAACCCTTTTTTACCCTAACGAGGTCACAGGATGTCCACTAACCACGATATGATTTTTACTTTTTTAGCGCAAGGCGTGGATACGCTAGAGGTTTGTTATTACCTTGATACGCGAAATCCAGCCTTTAGCTTTGAAAAGCTGGCAGCTGTGCGTGATGGCATGGATCGGCAGAAGTACAAGGATGGGAAGAAGATCACGCTTGGTGGCAAGGATTTTCTTTTGAAAGCTGGCGGAACTTCTTCCGGCTTTCCCTTCATGATGCGAGACAACGATTTTATCATTCAGTTTGGCGAGTTCAACAATCCATCATTTAGCGTCAAGTTTTTGAGCAACGCACTTTGGCATAAGGGCTACCGCGCTATGCATGAGGATTTCTTGGTTTGGGCGGCTGGCGTGGGTTTGTATATGAGAAAGACAGAAACAATCTCCCGCGTTGATCTCTGTTTGGATTATGAGCTCATCAACAAGGCTTTTGGGGAAGAAAACTTTGTTTCCAGTTTTCATAGGGATTGCAAGTTTCGGAGCTTTGGTGAAGATGAAACATATAAATTCGGTGTTGGCACCTGTGTGCGCATTTACAACAAATCCAACGAGATTAAAGCCAAGAGTGGCAAGACTTGGTTTTATCCTATTTGGGGTGGGTTGACGGATAATGTTTGGCGCATTGAGTGGCAGCTTAACAACGACTATCTCAAACAGCGCGGCATCCGAACTCTTGCAGATTTTGAAAAATCCATCGGTTTTGTCATTGGTCTTTTATGTGAATATCACACCTCATTACGAACCATCACTTCTGACACCAACCGCGCTCGCTGGCCTATGCATCCTCTTTGGTTGGATGTGCGGGAGCGGTTTTCTACTTTGGGGATGCAACCTATCAAGGCAGCTTCAAAGCTTCGGGATCATTATCCCGAACGAGTACAAAGCATTGTTATCAGCATGATGGGAAACATTAAGGCCATTGCCGCGTTAACCAGTGTCTATGACGACACGCCGCCTCAGGGATTTCAGGAAACGCTCACGAATATCAATGGGCAATTACGCAGAATTTATGACCCTCTCTCATGGCAACAGGACGTGCAAAAGAAAATGGATAAGTTGAGGTTGGCCGATGTCTGATGAAAATTATGTTTTAAGCCTTGTTTATAGGGACGGGGCGCGTCCGGCAGAAATCCAGTTGCTTTTGTCGTATTTATCCGAGATTCTCAAAGAAATGCAGTTTGCAGAAAGCGAAGAAGATGAGAGTTGCCCTTTATGCCCGTGTGTCAACGACACGCCAAGCGGAGAATGAATTATCCATTCCTGACCAGTTGCGCCAGATGCGTGACTGGTGCAAGCGAAACGGCCACATTGTTGCGGCTGAATATGTTGAGGCTGGCGCAACCGCCACGGATGATAAGCGGCCAGAGTTTCAAGAAATGGTTGCGGCGGCAGTGGAGAAACCCGCGCCGTTTGAGGCAATCATTGTTCACAGTTATTCGCGTTTCTTCCGTGATCTGGCGCAGGCGGTATTTTATGAACGCAAGCTCAATCGCGTCGGGGTCAAGCTCTATTCCATCACGCAACAGACAAACGATGATCCATCGGGCGAGTTGTTCCGCCATTTGGTCATGATGTTTGATGAATATCAAAGCAAAGAAAACGCCAAGCACACTTTGCGCGGCATGAATGAAAATGCGCGGCAGGGTTACTTCAACGGAGCAAAGGCTCCCTTTGGTTTTCGGACGATTGACGCGGGGCGCACAGGAACACACGGGCGGCTCAAAAAGAAACTGGATATTGATCCCGCCGAGGCCGAGATTGTCCGCGAAATCTTCACGCTTTATGTTAGCGGCAAGGATGCGCCGCGTATCGGCATGAAAGAAATCGCCAAGAACCTAAACAGTCGCGGCCTGTTGATGCGCGGCAAAGAATGGCGCGTTCAAAAGGTTTTTGAGGTTCTTTCAAGCCTCACCTATATGGGGTTGCACGTCTTCAACAAAACGGACAGCAAGACCCACCGAACCAAACCAGAAAGCGAATGGGTCAAGGTTCCTGTTCCTGCCATCATTGATCTGGTCACTTTTGAGCAAGCTACCAAGCTGCGTGGTGCGTTCTCGCCCAAGCGTTGCATTCCTCGTCGTGAAACTTCGCCTCATCTGCTGACGGGGCTTTTGAAATGCGATTGCTGCGGCTCTGGCATGACCATCACCACAGGCAAAAGCGGCCAATATGCCTATTACAAATGCACCAACCGGATGAGCAAGGGCAACGCCTCTTGCCCATCGCGCAACATTCCCACCGACAAGCTGGAAGGCTTGGTCTTGGATGCCTTCCGGCAAAAAATCTGCACGGCTGACTATCTGAAAGGCCTTTTGAATGACCTTCGCGCCGAAGTCGCCAAGGGCGGCGGGACGGATAAAGGCCGGATCAAGAAACTAGAAACCGAGCTTAAAACCGTTGAGCAAGCCCAAAACCGCCTTTTGGAAGCGATTGAGCGCGGCGCGTTGGATTTTGATATGGTCGGAGATCGGGCGCACCAGAACAAAGCCCGTAAAGAAAACCTCTTGCTTGAAATCGCCAGCCTTAAGCGCAAGCAACAAATGCCGCTGGCCGTCATCTCGCCTCAGAAGATTGATGCTTTCACCCGTGTGATCCGCGACCGCCTGACGGTGCCTTCCGTGTTCTCCCGCGCCTATCTCAAGGCCGCTGTGAGCGAAATCAGGATCAAAGACCAAGAAATGACGATCCGAGGCTCTCGGTCGTCTATGGTGAGCCTTATTTCAAACGGGGGTAACATTAACACGGGCGAAGTGCCCAGTTTCATATCGCAATGGCGTCCCCTAATCGATGCAGTTAGAACCAGTTGCAGGCAGGAAGTGTTGAATCTCCACAAGATTCTGCCTCCTACGCTTGGTTGAGGCGGACGGAACGCAAAGGAATCTTTTGTAGAAACAGAGATTCTTGAGTGTGCCATCATTTACTATCTGGAAATTCATTTTCAAGATCAAAGAGAGGGTGTGTAATATCGATACTGACATTATACAGCGTTGAAAACCATTGGCTTTTGATCGGGTGAGAATTGCTGACTATCGTGAGGTGAGCTACTGCTTTTTCCAACGCTGGCGCAAAGTATTCTTTTTCCAAGCGATTCTGTTGGCCTTTGCGACCTCTGACTGTGCCCGTCTTCTTCGCGCTTGTAAGGTCGTATTTAAGATTCTTGAGAAGGGCCTGTAAGTCTTGTATTTCAGCATGATTTAAAGAGTTCTTTTCTGCAATTGCTTCCATAATATGATCGATTTGATCACGAAAATCACGCAAAGAAATAATGACCCCTCTTGCTTAAATATCATCTTCAGCCATATATTTCCCCTGTTCGATACATTCCAATGCGGTAACATAGCCTGATATTTCGCATTTTGACAACATAAGCGAGAGCGCAAATATCAAGTGCTATGCTTTTAATAAATTAACCAACACCTAATTGTAATAGACATTACATGTGTATTACACGATGCGTAATTTATTTTACGTTAAGCATAATTTTTCCGTTGAAAAAGGTCATGTTTTTTGGTATGAAATTGTCGTCGTAGTGATACGTGTATTTAGCCTTAACCGCCATCTTTTGGATGCGCGGTTTTCTTTTTGCCAATTCATATTGCAAGCAGCCTGCCATATTATAGGGCTGCATTATCGTTGACCCACATGACCGTAATCCAGCTTATGCTGGTTGGTTTCTCGTTCTGCCTAAATCAATTTGTATGACAAGAAAGATTGCAGAGAAGGACTTTTCGTCGCCCTTGCGTGCTTCGCAAGGAGTGGGTCGTGTGACGTTGTCACACAAACCCAACTCTGTGTGACAGATCCACACAGATGTCGCAGGGGCTTCGCCCCATGCACTCCATAAGGCAGCTAGGCGAACAATGAGATGGTGTTCACCATACATGTAATGGGTGGAAACTTGTGCTTGGTTGTCCCTGTCAGCTTTGCCCCGTATATTACAACGTCGCCCAAAACAACAAAAAGCCACCAGAAGGTGGCTCTAAGCTATTAATTTCATCGGTGCGCATTGATAGACGCAATTCGAACGAACTGTAGCCATGTGGTGTTGAATCCTCTGAAGTTTTCTCACATCACAAATGGTTAAGACTTAAAGGGATAATCCAGCATTATTGTTGCTCTTACCGAGACTCTGTGAATCTTGTAGCTGGGCATTATACGTGCAGCCCAATGTCTGTATAATGCGATGTCCGCAAGTGGATGTCCAAGGGGGTTAGGACTTCGTAAATATGCAGGTCTTCAAACAGTCGGCAATCGTGACTTGGTCCAGTTCTCGAAAGAAAGTTTCTTGAGCCCCGGTGAGAACTTTTCTCAAGCCGCATTTTGATTTAAGTGTGCATTGGCCACCGTCAGCGTTGAAGCATTCGACCAACGCCTGTTTGCCTTCAAACCAGCGAACGACGGCCCCGACACATATTTTATTCGGCGCCTGGGTGAGCCTTACACCGCCTTTTGCGCCGCGGAGCGTGAGTGCGAACTCACCGCTGACAAGCGACTGCACAACTTTCTGCAAATGATTGCGAGAAATATTCAGGTCTTTTGCGAGCTGCTCGGTGTTGACTAGCCTGCTGGGATCTTCCGCAAGGTACATCAAAACCCGAAGGGCGAAGTCTGTGGATGACAATAGGCGCATGGAGTCTCCTAAATTGGAGTTGACAATACCACATTCTTCGCTCAAGTTAAATGGTATCTTGAATACCAATATGTGCAGGGCGCTTTTGCGTCCTAACCATGATCTTACACCCTCCACCTACTATAAAAGGAACATCAGATGTACTGCGTCCAATGTGAACATACTATTCGCGGTCCCCAAGGTAATGGCTGCTCCTATGCGCAAGGTATGTGTGGCAAAACGGCCGAAGTTTCCGATCTTCAGGATATGCTCGTGCGCCTTCTACAGGCCGTTTCAATGTATGCAAAAGCCGCTCGGACGGTCGGTATTATTGATGAGGAAATCGACGCCTATGTCCCGCAGGCCTTTTTTGCCACGCTGACCAATGTGAACTTCGATGCCAAGCGCATCATCGACTTTATCAAACGCGCCGAAACTTACCGTAATAAGCTGAAGACATGTTACATCGAGGCTTGCACGCAACAAGCGGTTACGCCCATACAATTTTCAGAAGCCGCTGACTACAAGGTGGCGGAAGATCGCGCAATCCTTCTGGCACATTCCCGCGCCGCCGCATTGAACCGCGACAAGGCAACCGTCGGCGAGGACGCCCTCGGTCTGCGTCTTCTTTGTCTGTATGGACTTAAAGGCGCGGCGGCCTACATGGAGCATGCCCGTGTTCTTGGGCAAACGGATGCATCTGTGGCAGAGATATTCCATGATTTTATGGCTTTCCTCGGTGGCGATCCGGCGGAGATTGATGCGCTGTTCAAATGTGCGATGGATATTGGCCATCTGAACTATCGCATTATGGCCATGCTCGATGCAGGCGCCACGGACACGTTCGGTCATCCCGAGCCCACACGCGTTAATATGAAACCAGTCGCGGGCAAGGCAATTCTTGTTTCCGGTCACGACATGCACGACCTCGACCTCATCTTGAAACAAACAGAAGGCAAAGGCATCAACGTTTATACCAACGGCGAAATGCTGCCCTCCCACGCCTATCCGGCCTTCAAGAAATATCCCCATCTGGTAGGTAACTATGGAACGGCTTGGCAAAATCAGCAGAAGGAATTTGCCTCGTTCCCTGGTGCGATTGTCATGACGTCAAACTGCATCATTGATCCGAATGTTGGACAATATGCGGACCGTATCTATACGCGTTCTATTGTCGGTTGGCCCGGCGTTCACCATATCGAAGGCAGCGATTTTTTCGTAGCCATCGACAAGGCACTTAGCATGGACGGGTTTACCTCGGGTGAGGAGCCGCATTATACAACGACTGGCTTCGCTCGTAATGCCCTGATGCAAGCTGCACCAGCCGTGATCGAACAGGTCAAGGCAGGCAACATCAAACATTTCTTCCTCATTGGTGGTTGCGACGGCGACAAGAAAGAACGTTCCTACTACACAGAGCTTGCGAAATCTGTGCCTCAGGACAGCATCATCTTAACTTTGGCCTGTGGTAAGTTCCGCTTCAATTCGCTCGAGTTCGGCGACATTAACGGCATCCCTCGTTTGCTGGACGTTGGCCAATGCAACGATGCTTATTCTGCCATCCAATTGGCTTTGGCACTGGCAGAGGCCTTCGGCTGCAGCGTTAATGAATTGCCGTTGTCGTTGGTGCTTTCCTGGTTTGAACAGAAGGCCATCGTCATATTGCTGACCTTGCTTGCGCT
This sequence comes from Alphaproteobacteria bacterium, assembly GCA_028683655.1. Lineage (GTDB taxonomy): Bacteria > Pseudomonadota > Alphaproteobacteria > UBA9219 > UBA9219 > UBA8914. The sequence continues at coordinate 9,608 of JAQUHK010000017.1, read as the reverse complement.
CGGTATCAAGGATATTCGCGTTGGTCCAACCGTTCCGGGATTCCTGACCGCTAACTTGGTGAACATCCTGAACCAACAATTTGGTCTCAAGCTGATCACAACGCCTGAGCAGGATCTAAAGGATATGCTGGCCGCTTAATTACCCAAGGCGGGGGAGGCTCGCAAGAGTTTCCCCCTTCTGTCTGAATAGAGATCGCATGAATGATATAAACGAAGATATGGCACTCCCGAAATGGGGCGGCGACACGCTTTTGCGATGCATCGAGCGGCGTAAGGAAACGCCAGACACCGATACTTTTGTGCTTGCACCGGAGAATCCCGCACGTTTTGATTACCATCCCGGCCAGTTTATTTTGGTGGGCGTCGAGATCGAAGGGGAAAAACATCAGCGCGCCTATTCTCTGAGTTCGTCGCCATCGCGACCTTCGAGCCTTGCCATCACTGTCAAACGGGTGGATGGCGGTCTTGTATCAATTTGGCTGCATGATCATCTTCATAAAGGCAACACAGTCGATGCTAGCCTCCCTATGGGGCAATTTTATCTTCGGGAAGATGCCCTACCAAAAGAAGTTGTTCTGCTTTCCGCAGGCTGTGGCATCACGCCGATGATGTCGATGAGCCGCTGGCTGCTCGACACAGGCCATGATAGGAAAATTCAATTTATCCACAGCGCACGTGATCTTGTGAATGTTATTTTTCGAGAAGAGCTGCAGGATATAGCGCAAAAACATCCCAATTTTATGCTTGAGTTGGTACTTGAACGTGATGATGGCTCAAAGGAGAATGCTGCCCCGCGGCAACTCACCAAAGAATGTCTGGCCAAACTTGTTCCGGACACTTCAGCTGTACAAGCTTATTTGTGTGGGCCCCAAGCCTATATGACCTGTGTGGAAAATTGGCTTCTCGAAATCGGCTTGCCACGCGATTGCCTTTTCAAGGAAAGCTTCACAGCAGTCAACGGCCCTACTTCATGTTTGGAAGGAGAAACGTGGAAGCTCACTGCACCAACGTTCGGAAAATCCGTCGAAATTGGCCAAGGACAAAGCCTGCTTGATGCCATGGAAAAAGGGCAGCTTCCCATTATCGGAGCGTGTCGTTCTGGCGTGTGCGGCTCATGTAAATGCAAAGTGACATCAGGAAACGTCATTTCCACAAGCGAGGCGACCTTGACGCCGGAGCAAATAAAAGACGGCTACGTACTCGCCTGTAGTAGCACGGCAACTGGTGATTTAAGCGTTGAGCTGTAATCACGAAGCGTACCAGCCGCAAATCAGCCTTTGCGAACCGTTTCTACAAATTTATCGACCTCCAGTCGCAGGGCTGAAGATTGAGTTGAGAGCTCTGTTGCGGCACCAAGCATTTGGGTCGCCGCCGCGCCTGTGTCATTGGCCGCCTCAGTAACGGATACAATGTCATGCGATACTTGTGTTGTGCCTTGGGCCGCTTGCTGGACATTGCGGGCAATTTCTTGGGTCGCTTCCGCCTGCTGCTGGACGGCAGTTGTAATGGCTGAGGAAATGCTGCTGATTTCAGACACGGTCGAGGTGATGCCGCGAATGCTCTCAACGGCAGAGTTTGTCTCAGTCTGGATAGAAGATATTTGACTTGTAATCTCTTCCGTCGCCTTTGCTGTTTGGTTTGCTAGTGTTTTGACCTCTGACGCAACAACGGCAAATCCCTTCCCAGCCTCGCCTGCACGCGCTGCCTCAATCGTCGCATTAAGGGCAAGTAGATTGGTTTGCGAAGCAATGTCCTGAATTAGCTTTACAACTTCTCCTATTTTAACCGTTGAGAGCGCGAGGTTTTGAACGATTACATCAACCCGTTGCCCTTCTAAAGTTGCATTCTCCGCTGTCTGAGCTGCTCTGGTTACAAGGTTTTCAATTTCCGAAATCGAGGCGCTAAGCTCTTCCGAAGCAGCTGCAACGGTTTGAACGTTTGTTGTTGCTTCCTCGGAAGCTGCGGCAACGGTGCAGGCGCGCCTGCTTGTTTGCTCGGCGGTGTTGGAGAGAGTCTGCGCGGTCGCTTGCATTTCAGTGGCCGCGGAAGAAACGATATGGACGACACCTTTGACGCTGGACTCAAAGTTGTCCGCAAGATTCATCAAAGCTTTTTTCTTGTCGGCGTCGGCGCGACGCTTCAGTTCTTCCTGTTCGTCTCGCAGCTTGTCCATCGCGATGGCGTTTTCTTTGAACACTTCAACCGCCTTGGCCATGGCACCGATTTCATCGGTGCGAGAAAGCCCGCTGACCTCGACAGATTTATCTCCATCAGCCAAAAGTCCCATCTCATGCGTCATTTGTGATAAGGGGCCAACAATACGACGTAGCGTAACCCAGAAGCTTGCGGAGCAGAGCAAAAGGCTTGTCACAAGAAGGCTTATGGCCAACGCAAACGCGCCCCAAGCCTCATTGGCCTTGGTTGTCGCAAGGTCTGTGCTTGCCTTGCCCATCTCGGTTGATAGTTTGAGAATAGAGTTAATGGCTTCCGTTACTTTCTGAAAATAGGCCTTGCTGTCGAGCGGATATTCTCCCTTATCGCTTGCCGCGAAGATGTCGGAGCGCAGTGCGGAATAATCCTTAATATAGGCCTTCTCGACGGCCTCAATCTCGGATCTGACCGTTTCCGGCGCATCGGCGCTGGCTCTTAAGATGCTGATGGAATTCCACGCCATCTCAATATGGCCGCGCCCAACCGCAAGAGCACTCAGATCGCTGGTATTCATCGCGCGATGTGCCTCGATAATGGCCGAGACACGTGCACGCTCGCGCCCAGCATATTCCGCCATCTCTGCCGCCATATGGCGTAACGCGACAAGCTGCATAATTTCCGGGGACGAGGCGCGCTCAATTGTTTCTAGTGTTTGCCGAAGCAAAGCCGTCTTATCAATGGCTTTGGTAATAAGCGGCACCCAACCAGAAACAATGCCCTGATCCCTTTCATCTTTGCTTTTTCTTATATAGACATCAACCTTGATCCGCATCTCCTGAAGGTTTTGAAAGGCCTCTTTTGATTCGGCAAGGGCCGGGTTTGTTTTGAGGCGATCAAGCTGTGCCAGATAAGACAAAGCATCCTGAAAAGCCTCATCCGCTGCCTTGCGGTGAGACTGGATCGCCGCATTATCTTCAGTTGTGGCGGTAGCTGCCGCGGCGAGCGCCCTGTTGGTTGCCCCACGCTCAATGGCCCATTCCCCAGCACTTTTTAGCAGAGCTGCACTGATTTTGTCCGTCTGAACAAACCGCTCCGCTTTCTGTCGGGCACCATAGGCCTCATGTGCGCTTTGCGCGGCAAGGCCAAAGACAAAAAGAGCCAAAAGCCCAATGATAGCGGGCAGAACGATACGGATTTTCATGTTAGCCTGTTCTTTTGTCGGAGCCGAGAAGATCAAGGCGGGAGCTGTGTGCAGATTTGCATGCAGTTGTGATGAGCCTACTTCTTTTTTCATTTTTGTAAAGAGTTAAGCCCTATTGTGAACGCACCTTGCTCCTAAATAGACTTCGCCCTGCATAAATGAACGGCAGTGTAATCGGTTGCATGTGCTACCCGGTAAAGCACCCCCCGCGCACTTGTCAGACCGCATGTTTAACAAGACAAAAGTTGCTCGCAAGTTGCGCGTTGTGTTAAACGCTGGGGCGTTTCACAAATCTCTGGCGAGCTGAAGCTCGATTTTTAGGACATTGGGTCACGGCAGGGACGTCATGTGATCATCGCCCCCTGATAGATACGGTTAGAACTCAGCATAGGCAAGATGTGTTGAATTTACATAAGATTTTGCCTTTTGGGCTTGGCTTTGACGGGCGCTTACACCTTTATTTTGGGCGTATTTTTAAGCATTTTCATTAACGTATTTTCAGATGTTTATGATAAAATCCGCCGTATCGCGAAAGGACATTTTGTATGGGCACGACAACGCATCAATCTATTGGCTCTCCTGAAGACGCCATCCGTTCTTTGGCGCGGCAGCATGGCATTGCGTATCGGGAAACCGGATACGATGCCTTGGCCGAGCAAATCACCCAATTGTCCGGCGATACGGTTAATCTCGATCCTGTCGAGCTTTTATTGGTTGAGTTGGAACGTTCTGGTTGCGTCGAGGGGAAAGAAGCGACGCTTTTGCACGCTAACTATCTCCGCAGCGTAAAATATGCGCCGGATACGCGCCCATGAGTTTTGATCCATTTGACGATTTTGAATCGCGTGGTTATTTGCGAAACTTCGCGCAGGAGAAAGATCAAAGGATCGTCAGAGATTTGGAACATCGTTCCTTCAAGGCCAATATCCACAAAGCCCTTGAAACCCTGTCAAAACCTTCGATCCTTCATTATCCCGATATTTTGAACACGCATAAAATCCTTTTCGAGTCCGTCTATCCTTGGGCGGGACAGGATCGCGCTCAAACGGTTCCTGAGATTGCCGTAAGTCGCGGCGGCGTGTTCTTTGCACATCCGGATGAAGCGGCTCAAGCTATCGAATATGCCCTGAAACTCGGACAGGATATGGAAAGGATGAAGAGCCATCCCGGCGAAGTCATGTCCTATCTTGCTCATGCCCATCCGTTTCTCGATGGAAACGGGCGCACTATTTTGACCGTTCACACGAAATTAGCACAGCGGGCTGGGTTTAGCGTGGCGTGGGAAGAAACCGATAAGGCCGCTTATCTCGATGCATTAACAGAAGATTTGTTAAATCCTAAAGACGGCATCCTTGATCTCTATCTGCTGCCCTTTTTATGTCCTGCCGTGTCGCGTGCGCGTCTGGCTTCACATATCGTCAAAACACAAGGGCTGGAAGGCGACGATTATTTTCCGGAAGTTGAATACACTCAATACACAAAAACAGGCAAAAACGGTGATTGCGGCGGGAAAAAGCCTCCGCCTCTTAAACCGTGATAAAGGGCGCGGATCGTTTTTTTTAGCTTGCAACAATGGACAAGCTTCTCTCGCGGGCAAAAAACAAAAAACAAAAGAGCACTCTGGCGCGTCATTGCAAGTATTGAAAAATCGAAAAGCTGTTCGCAGTGCTCAAAAAAACGCGGCTTTAATCTTGAGGTAAAGTATATTACGAAACCTTCGTTAAACTGCTCGTGGGGAGGTCTATTGATCAGGGCCCATTGCTTGTCTGCGGATGAAGCGTCAGGATCGGTTGTCGTTGTAGAGCAACGTACGTTCTAGAGTAAATAGAGACGTGTGGGCCATGCATCATGGCTGGATCGCCCTCGGACGTGATGCGATTGGTAGCCGTCCTGACAGCATATCTGCAAAAAGACAGCAAAAGAATCCAACATCAACGACATTGCCATTCACATGATCCGGCACTATGATAGTGAGCGATTACTATCTTGCGGGGGTGAGCAGTGAAAATGCGAACAGAACATCTTTCGGCAGACAAACGAAAAGACGCGACGATTCAGGCTGTTTTGACTTTGGCAGGGTCTCAGAACCCCAGCGAAATCACGACAGCGGCGATTGCGGAGCATATGAATGTGACGCAAGGGGCGCTTTTCCGCCACTTCCCGAATAAAGAGGCCATTTGGGAGGCGGTGTTGGACTGGGCCGCAAAAAAACTAATCAACTGCATAGACAAAGCGACGATCGAGGATTGCTCTCCTTTGAAAGCGCTGGAGGTTTTGTTCATGAGCCATGTCAAGTTTGCGATGGAACACCCTGGTGTGCCCCGAATGATGTTTGGCGAACTACAACGTGCTGGATCGACACCGGCCAAATGCGTTGTGCAGAAACTCATCGAGCATTATCGTCATCGGGTTCAGGATATCCTTAAGAAGGGGAAAAAAGCAGGTGAAATCACCTCAACTCTAGATGTAGAGGCGGCTTCGATCTTGTTTATAGGCACGATACAAGGCTTGGTTATGCAATCGCTCATTGCGGGAGACCTATCACGGATGCAACGCGAAGCGACGAAAGTTTTCAAGATTTATCGACGCGGAATCAGTAGAGGGATATCATGAAACAGCTTGGTTTTCAGCACCGCGTGTTTTTCGTAGGTGGCGTGCTTGGCCTCCTGCTTATTCTGTTTGTGTTTGTTGGCGTGCGCTCTGGGCCTTTAGCTCCTGTTGAGGTAACAAGCACGACGGTTAAATCACAAAAAATATCCCCTGCAATCTTTGGTATTGGTATTGTTGAGGCGCGTTATACTTATAAAATTGGTCCAACGTCTTCTGGACGGATCAAAACCCTAGATGTTCATGTCGGTGATTTCGTCAAAGCAGGCCAAATTGTTGGCGAAATGGATCCGATTGATCTTGATGACAAGATCAGAGCTTTAGACGCTGCCCGTAAAAAAGCGGAGGCCTTAAGAAATGAAGCCGAAGTTCGTCGCGTTTATGCACAAACCCAAGAACAGCGCTATATGAAACTGTCGGCTTCTCGTGCAACAAGTGACGAGACGTATGTTACCAAAAAGCAAGAGTTACAAATAGCAGAGGCATCTTTTGTTGCTGCAAACGAAGAACTTGGCCGTACGTATGCGGAGCATGACGCGCTTCTTGCCCAACGCAATAATCTCAAACTCGTTTCCCCTGCAGATGGAATAGTTGCCCTTCGTGATGCCGACCCGGGGACAACTATTGTCGCGGGACAGCCTATTATTGAGATTATTGATCCGCAAACCTTATGGATTAACACCCGCCTTGACCAGACGAACACACAAAATTTAACGGAAGGGTTGCCTGCCGATATTGTCTTGCGTTCTCGAAAAGAACGCCCGCTGAAGGGCCGCGTTTATCGCGTTGAACCGAAGGCGGACTCGGTAACAGAAGAAACCATAGCCAAAATTGTTTTTCAGGAGATTCCTTCTCCTTTACCACCGATAGGAGAACTTGCGGAAATCACCATTCAATTGCCTGCGCTGGATTCTCTGCCGGTCATTCCGAATGCCGCCATTCACCGCGACGAGGGAAAGACGGGTGTTTGGACGTTACAGCAAGGCCACTTGTCTTTTGTTTTTGTTAAGCTGGGAGAGTCTGATCTTGATGGAAACGTTCAGGTGCAGGAGGGAATTAAGGAGGGGGAAGAAATCGTCGTATATAGCGAGAAGCCCTTGTCCCAGCACCATAGCATTCGCATCGTTCAAGAAATACCTACGGTTCGAAAATGATAAGCCTTGCTGGACGAGATATTCTTCATTCGTGGGGTAAGTTTGTTTTTACCGGTATTGGTCTTGGCTTGTTAATTGGCGTTACGCTAACTATGGCTGGCGTCTATCGCGGTATGGTTGATGACGGGAGGGCCCTTCTTAATAATAGTGGCGCTGATATGTGGGTCGTGCAAAGGGGGACGCTTGGCCCTTATGCCGAGGCCTCTAACTTAAACGATGATGTTTATCGCAGTTTGAGGGCTATGAAGGGTGTTTCTGAGGCCGCGAATGTTACTTATCTGACGATGCAAGTGCGAAAAGGCGCAAGGGATGTTCGCGCCATGGTCGTTGGAATTGCGACAGGCCATCCAAATGGCACGCTCGGATGGCCCCCTTATCTTGTGGCTGGAAGGCAAATTACAAGGGGACATTATGAAGCCGTTGCCGATATTGCCACGGGCTTTAATCTTGGGGATCAGATTTCTATACGAAGAAACACCTATCAGGTTGTTGGGCTAACGAGGCGGATGGTCTCTTCAAGCGGCGACCCCATGATTTTTGTTCCCCTGAAAGATGCCCAAGAGGCGCAGTTTCTAAAAGATAACGACGCTATCTGGCAAGGACGTCACCGGACGGAAAACAACCCCTCTTTTAATCGTCCGAATGTGCCTGGCCTTCTGGATGCCGTGATTTCCTCTCAAAGCACGAACACCTTTGTCAATGCCGTGTTGGTAACCGTTAAACAAGGTTATGCGCAACGCGACGTTGCGGAAGCCATTCGCCGTTGGAAACGCTTGACCGTCTATACGAAAGCAGAGATGGAAGAGATTCTTGTTGGAAAACTTATTGCAACATCAGCTAAACAAATTGCGATGTTTCTTGTCATTCTTGCTGTTGTCAGCGCCGCGATTGTCGCCTTTATTATTTATACGCTGACGATGGATAAAATTCGTGAGATTGCCGTCTTAAAGCTCATTGGGACGCGCAACAGAACCATTGCAGCGATGATCCTTCAACAGGCCCTTGCTTTGGGATTGATCGGATTTGTTGTTGGGAAAATATCGGCAACTTATGCCGCGCCTTATTTTCCAAAATATATCTTGTTGGTGCCCATGGATTCCATCGCGGGGTTCTTCGCTGTTATGATTATTTGCGTACTTGCCAGCACGGTGGCCATACGCATAGCCCTTAAAGTTGATCCTGCCGAAGCGATAGGAGGCTAGGATCATGAGAACGGGAATCCAAATCCAAGGGCTAAAAAAGCGTTACGGACAAGGCGAAACGGCGGTTGATGCCCTGAAAGGGATAGATATGGAGGTGTCTTCAGGCGAAGTGGTTGGCTTGATCGGCCCTTCTGGTTCAGGGAAAAGCACACTTCTGAAATGTTTGGGCGCTGTCATCGATCCGACGGCAGGACAGATGACGTTGGGCGATGAAGTCATTTATAGTGACGGATGGAATGTTAAAGACCTGCGTGCGTTGAGACGGGATAAGATCGGTTTTGTCTTTCAAGCTCCCTATCTTATTCCTTTTCTCGATGTAACAGACAATGTTGCCTTGTTGCCCATGTTGGCGGGTGTTCCAAACAAAGAAGCCCGACGGCAGGCTCTGGATTTGCTTGTTGCTCTGGACATTCAACACAGAGCTAAAGCCATGCCTTCCCAATTATCTGGCGGAGAACAGCAACGTGTTGCCATTGCTCGCGGACTAGTCAATCATCCCCCCGTCATTTTGGCCGATGAACCTACAGCCCCTTTGGATTCTGAGCGAGCCATGACCGTAATCCGTATCTTAAATGACATGGCTCGCCAATTTGATACAGCGGTCATTGTCGTGACGCATGACGAGAAAATAATTCCAACTTTCAAACGTATCTATCATATACGCGACGGCGTAACGGTTGAGGAGGTTGGTGAAGGAAAAAGCTCGGCTCTCTTGCCGTCCTCAACCCTTTTAAACCCAAACCAATGAGGAGAAAAAATGGAAAACCAAACCCCAATGACAGAAACGCAGAATCTGAAACAGATGTTATCCTTTCAGACTGGGGCTGTTGTAAGCCGAATGCTGGTCAAAAACTCTTCAGGCAACGTTACTCTCTTCGCCTTTGATGAAGGTGAAGGGCTTAGCGAGCACACGGCACCTTTTGACGCGCTGGTGATTGGCGTTGAAGGACAGGCAGAGATATCCATTAAAGATAAAAGGCAGATTCTTAATGAGGGAGAAACGCTGTTGCTCCCCGCCAATATTCCACACGCGGTTGTGCCGCAGGGAAAATTTAAGATGTTGCTCATTATGATTCGCGACGAGGCGAAATCAACGACGTAAGTCCCAGAGGAGATCCTGAATGCACGCAAAGAAAGCCGTGATGGTAAGTTCAGGGGCACAGCACGCTATGAACTCAGGTTAACAATGATTCTCAATTTTCTTGATATGTGATTCACTGTCTTCCTGAAAGGGAGGCAAATCTGATGGAGGGCTTTGAAAAACAAAAATTAAAAAGTTTGTTGGAACATTTC
>JAQUHK010000124.1 GCA_028683655.1 Alphaproteobacteria bacterium | reverse complement strand
CCCTATGCTTCGCGATGAACTGAAAGACGCCCTGAAAACAGCCATGCTGGCCAAAGAGGAAAAGGCCGTCGGCACCATCCGCATGATCATGGCCAAGATGAAGGATCAGGACATCGCCGCCCGCCCCTCTGGCAACACAGACGGCATTAACGATGAGCAAATCCTGTCCATGATGCAGGGCATGATCAAGCAACGCCGCGAGTCCATTGAGCTTTACAAAAAAGGCAACCGCCAAGACCTCGTCGATCAAGAAAGCGCGGAAATCGCCATCATCGAACGGTTCCTGCCCCAACAAATGGACGAAGCCGCCATCAAGGACGCCGTCGCCAAAGCCATCGCCGCCACGGGCGCAGCGTCGATCAAAGACATGGGCAAGGTGATGGGCGAGCTTAAAAAGGCCTATACCGGCCAAATGGACTTCGCCGCTGCCGGAGCCGTGGTTAAGGGACTGCTGGGGTAGAGCTTCTTCGGGCCTCTCCTTAGGGTGCCGCCCCGGCTGGCGTGTGTTTTTTCTTGACCATCTTGGGAGGAAAATCCTTTGGGGACAGATAGGGTGAGCCGAGGCCCTTTTGAAGACTTACGGTGCCTTTGGGTAAAGCTTCTTCGATGCTGGTTCCTTCATCAGGCGTATCAACATCGATTACGCATTTGTTGACGGCACAGAAAACGGTTTTAAAGAGATGAAGCAACGCTTCGCGGCTCAGTTTTGCGGGTGTGTGATCCATAATGTCGAGGACGCGTGAAACACACTGCCCTGTTTCGTCCTGACTGCCAAACACCTCAACCCCATGCAAGGTCGGCCAAACCCGTATCCCAAACAAAAATCTGTCGCTTTCTATAACGGAAGCCCCCTCGCCACGGAGGATTTCCTCCTTAACATTGGGGCCCAAACGATGTTTTCTGACAACAAGAGAACGCGTTTTGTCTTGGCCACTCACAACGGTATCACAAGCCGCAGCCGTAAGATCGCACGCATATTTGATATAAATTCTCTGACGATGCGGCTGAATCCTGTCGGCAATCGCATCGGCCTTCAGCAGAAAATTCTCTATCCTTCTTTCATCTTCCTCTCCCTTTGTATTGCTCCCGTGCGGCTCCATCGTCGTTGTCCACAGGCAAGCCTTTTTGTTAAAGACCGGTTCAATGGCACTCGCGGCCATCCGGAACAAATTCACAAGCTGAATGTCATCCAGCACGCTGGCCTTATCATCCTGCAATAGGCCGATCTCGTCTCGCGCAACAACTTCATGAGAGAGCGTACGTTTTACGCTGACTATGCCAAGAGCCTTCTTCTGTGGTAAGAGACGCAACTCTAAAATGGGGACAGGCTTGCAACGATTCTGCCAGCCGCTATTTCGATAGTCGCTGTAATCCCATTTCTCATAAACAACATAACCCGCTCCTAATTTCTTGTCGGATTGTTTGCGAAGAACAAAACCGTCGGGATTAAAGCGACCTATGGCCGCCAAAGAAACGCACCTTAAAATATTCAGGGCATAACGTGTCCGCATACTCCGCCGCAGGGGCAGCAAATCTTTTTGAATATCGGCAGCTCGTCCCAGAAAGACAGGCGCAGCGGCGGCAAAGGCACACTCCACTTCCGTTTGAGGCTTGCTTACAATGACCTCAAGCGTTCTTTGCTTTTTCTGACGTTTCGTCCGTCCCTTTTGAGGGGGCTCCCGCTTCTCTTCTTGAACTTTGTCCGACATAGTCTATCTCCCTTTCAAGGCGGCCATTTTACGCCTCGACCTGTCTGGCGGCAAGGTGGCAAAAGGATTGCGCCACGGGGCCGATGCGCCTAAAAAGAAAGCTGTAGATGTTAAATCAAGGCATTAACCATAAATGACGACGTTCACCCCTGCTTTTCTGGATGAGCTGCGCGAGCGGCTGACTTTGTCCGAGATCGCGGGCAAACGCATGCGCCTCACCCGCGCAGGGCGGGAGTTCAAGGGATGCTGTCCTTTCCATAACGAGAAAACGGCCAGCTTCACCATCAATGACGAGAAGAAGTTTTTCCACTGCTTTGGCTGTGGGGCGCATGGCAATGTGATCGACTTTGTGATGCGGCAAGACGGCCTAAGCTTTCCCGAGGCAGTCGAGATTCTGGCGGGGCAAGCGGGGCTTTCCCTGCCCAAAGACACGCCCCAAGAACGCCAGCAGTTCGACAAGAGCAAACGCCTCCTAGACCTTCTGGAACGCGCGACGGTCTTTTTTGAAGCGCAGCTCCGTGCGCCCGCCGGACGGCAAGGTTACACCTATCTTCTTGGACGCGGTCTGAGCGACGAGGCGCAAAAGCGGTTTCGCCTTGGCTTCGCGCCACAGGATGCGCAAGCGTTGATCCACAAGATGCAAGGTGAGGGCTTTACGCTGCCGGAGATGCTGGAGGTCGGCCTTGTCAAGAAAGCCGCCGACCGCCCCGATCATTACAGCTTTTTCCGTGGGCGCGTGATGTTCCCCGTCAGCGACAAACGGGGCCGCACCGTGGCGTTCGGAGGCCGCGTGATGGGCGATGGCGAGCCCAAATATCTGAACTCGCCCGATCATGAATTATTCCACAAAGGCCAGCTTCTCTATGGCCTTTCACGCGCCCGCGCCGCGCTGGCGCAAGGTCAGCCGCTGATCGTGGTGGAAGGCTATATGGACGTGATCGCGCTGGCCGAGGCTGGTTTCATCGGTGCGGTCGCGCCGCTGGGTACCGCGATGACGGAAGAGCAACTCGCCCTACTTTGGAAGATGCTGCCTTCGCTCGACAATCGCGATCCGCAAATCGACTATAGTCCCATTCTCTGCTTCGACGGTGATAACGCCGGTCTGCGGGCTGCCGCACGGGCCGCCGATCGCGCCCTGCCCCTTTTGACCGACGCGCAAACCATCCGCATCGCGACCCTGCCCGCCAAGGAAGACCCCGACAGCCTGCTGCGCAGCGCGGGTCGCGGCGCAATGCAGGCTGTGCTCGATCAAGCCAAGCCGATGGTCGATATGATCTGGGACCTCGCGCTGGCCGGACGACGGTTGACGACGCCCGAAGACCGGGGCGCGGCCTCGCGTGCCCTGCGCCAAAAGGTTGCCCTGATTCGCGACGAGCCGCTGCGCCGCCTCTATCAAGATGAAATGGACAAGCGGCTGGCTGGCCTGTTCGGCTGGAAAAGCCGTAGCGCCGAGGGGCGCCCCCAAAGACAAGGGGGACAGAGGGGCTTCGGCGGCGGCACGCGCCCCATGCCCGCCCTCACGGTCACCCGCCAGCCCTCAGGCGGCCTGCGTCTGCGGGAAAAAATCCTTTTGGCCCTAATGGTTAACTACCCTATTCTTTTTGAGGAGTTCGGAGAGGATTTGGGCTGTTCCAGCTTCACAGATCCGGCCTTAGAGGCTCTTCGACAACAAATTGTGACAATTTGTGCAAGTGATTCGCACGAAAAGCTTGACGTGGAGGCCCTTTATCGCCAATTGTCCGTTGGGGTCGCGGGCAAAGCGGGGCAAAGCAGTGTGGACGAGGTCCTTTCCGAAGCCACATATATGCATGCCGGTTTTGCGCGCCCGGGACGTGGGGAAAGACAGGCACGACAAGGGTGGAAGTCCATCTGGAATAATTATTTACAGGAACAACTGCAAACCGATCTTCATGCAGCCAGCAAGCTGTTTCGCGAAGATCCATCGGATGCGAACTTGTCGCGCTTGATGGCTCTGCGTCAACAGATGGAAGAACTGGTCCGTGAGTCGGTCGATCCTGATTCCAATGACCACCGTCTGAGCCACGTCTGACATGAATAGTGTACGCGGTTTCTCCTTTGAAAAGCCGCACAGACCACCCCGCAAAGAACGAGCGGTCACGCCGTGATCCGCCTTTTTTGTGGGCACCTTTTTTTTCGGGGTTCAATGAACCCCAAATAGATCGTACGGGACGAGAGATACCACATGGCCAAGAAAACCGAGAGCAAACCCCTCAAGAAGACGACCGCCAAGTCGAAAACGCCTCAGACCAAAACGAAGCCGTCAGCGGCCAAGCCCGTCAAGAAGGCGGCACCTGCGGCAGCAGCCCAAAAGCCCCCTGCCCCCAAAGCCAAGGCTGCGCCCGCCAAGGCTGCGGCGAAAGCCGCGCCGAGCAAGGCAACCAAGGCGACAACGACCAAAACAACGGCCAAAGCCACGCCCACAAAAACAACAATCAAGACAGCCGCCAAAGCCGCTGCCCCGACCAGCAAAGCCAAGACCGAAACGGCCACCGAAACCAAGACGAAAGCCAAACCAGCCCCCGCCCCCAAAGTTGCCGCCAAGAGCAAACCGGAAAAAATCGCCGCGCCAGCCCCAAGCAAGGCAGCCAAGGCCAAGGAAGAAAAAGAACACGTCGCCGCCGCCAAACCCACCGTTGAAACGAAATCAGCTCTGGCAGCCAAGGCGCAGCCTCAGGCCGAACCCGAAGAACAAGGCGAATCCCCCGTCATCGATACCGGCCCTGATGCCGTCAAAAAGATGATCCAGCGCGGCAAGGATCGCGGCTATGTCACCGTCGATGAAATCAATGCCGTTTTGCCGCAAGACAAAATCAATTCGGACATGATCGAAGACACGATGGCCTTGCTGTCCGATATGGGCATCAACGTCGTCGAGAATGAAGATGACGAAGGCGCGTCGAACGAGGATAATGAAAACGCCTCTGACGGTGAAGAGGGAACAAAAGGCAACGTCTCCGCCGAAGCCGGGCGCACGGACGATCCCGTCCGCCTTTACCTGCGCGAAATGGGCACGGTCGAGCTTTTAAGCCGCGAAGGCGAAATCGCGATTGCCAAGCGGATCGAAGCTGGTCGCGAAATGATGATCAGCAGCATTTGCGAATCGCCGCTGACCATTCAGGCTATCCTTGGCTGGCATGATGCCCTGAACGAAGGGAAGATGCTGCTGCGAGACATTATCGATCTCGAAGCGACTTATGGTGCCGACGACACCAGCGACGACGACATCATGGAGGAAGGGGCCAGTGCCTCGCCGACAGATGAGGCAGACAAAGAAAAAGTCGAAGGCGAAGAAGAACCCAGCGACGACTACGATATCGACAATGACGAGGAAAACCTCTCGCTGTCGATGATGGAAGAAAAGCTGCGTCCTCAGGTCATGGAAACCTTCCAGAACATCGCCGCGACCTATGCCAAGCTTTTCCGCCAGCAGGCCCAGCGTCACACCGCCCTTCAAAAAGGCGAGGCGTTTTCCCCCGCAGCAAGCAAGAAGTACGAGCAGACCAAGAACGATCTCGTCGATCTCGTCCGCACCGTCCGCCTGAACAACCACCGCCTTGAACAACTGGTCCAGCAGCTCTATACCCTCAACCGCCGCCTGCTTGGCATTGAGGGACGTATCCTGCGCCTTGCCGCAGATTGCGGCGTCAAGCGCGAAGACTTCCTGATCCGCTACACGGGCCACGAGCTGGACCGCCAGTGGCTCGACTTTGTGCTTAATCCCACAGAACCGGATGACGAGAAGGAAAAATCCCCAAAGGCTAAAAAGGTTAAATCCCAGAAGAGCGGCTCTGCCGCCTCGAGCGCCCTACCCAAACTAACCCCGACCAGCCTTAAGGCATGGACGAAGTTCGGGGAAAGGCATGACGGCGAGGTTGAGCGACTGCGCGCCGAAATCTCGTCGATCTGCGACGAAGCCGGCCTTCAGCTTGAAGATTTCAAGCGCATCGTCACCACCGTTCAAAAGGGTGAGCGCGAGTCCAATCGCGCCAAGAAGGAAATGGTCGAAGCCAACCTGCGCCTCGTCATCTCCATCGCCAAAAAATACACCAACCGTGGCCTTCAGTTCCTCGACCTGATTCAGGAAGGCAATATCGGCCTGATGAAAGCGGTCGAAAAGTTTGAATACCGTCGCGGCTATAAGTTCT
>JAQUHK010000123.1 GCA_028683655.1 Alphaproteobacteria bacterium | reverse complement strand
GTTCGGGGTCTTCACTATCTTTTCGGCCATGGGGTTAACCGCACCGGCAGCCAGATTAAAGTCGATCAGGCGCACCTGACTGATCCGGCCCAGCGAGGCGAAAGGCGCAACCTCGACCTCACCATGATGCACACCGGCAATGACGCCGACTGGCACGTTGGGCGGGAAAATACCGCCATGGCCCGAGGTCATCACGCGCATCCCCTCTTTCACATCCGCATCCTGCGGAAGGTAAAGAAGCTTGGGCACGGAAGAATTGTCGCCGGACAAAATGGCGTGATCACCGGCTCCGGTTAAAACAACCGGAATGCGAGAATTGATATCGTTGATCATCATGACGCGCGAGGTCCACTCGCCAGCCTCAACGATCCGGCCCACAAGCCCGTCGCCCGTCATCGCGGCCATGCCTTCACGCACGCCGTCAACCTTCCCAGCCGTCACGATCAAGGAACGGGCAAAGGCCCCACCTGTATCGGCGATAACCCGGGCCGAGACATAGGAAAGTGACGGCTCGGTCTTGTAACGCAGCAGCTTGCGTAATTCCCGATTTTCGTTTTGCAAGGCAAAGGCCGTGTTCTGCCATTGGCGGAGGTCGGTATTCTCGGCCTTCAGGCGGTCATTCTCCTCCACCAAAGCCCGATAGGTCTGAACCCGCGTCACGACCTGATTCACCAGGACAAGCGGGCGGGAAAGCAAATCAAGGACCGGCGCGACACCATCGACAACCTTGACGCGAACCTGCTCAACCATGCGGGGTTGCATATGCCCCCCAAAGAGAATGCCGACAGAAAAAAGAAGGAAAACAAGGAAAGAAAAGCGATGCGCCAGCACCCGCCACGAAAGAGCAGTTACATAAACCCAACCTGTACGCCGAGCGTTAAGCGACATCCAAAAGACTCATTAACCAAGTTAACTTGCAGTGCGACGCAGATTAATCCAAGAAACACCAAAGGCCAACAAATATTTTATAAAAAAAGGTAGGGTTTTAGAGCCCCCCTATTTCCGTCCGCGCAGGGCCTGATCGAACAGGTCGGCGGTGACGACAGGCAGGCCAGCACTTGTTTCCGTGGTCGCAAAAGCCTGCCGCAGGGACATCAGGCCGACCCGATTGCACAGATTGGCAATTTCCGCCGAGGACATGCCTTGCGTCGCCATCGCAAGCCGTTCGAAATCAATGTCGGTCGACAACAACAATTTGCGGGCATGGATTTGCAGGATCCGCTTACGCGCCAACGAGTCAGGCATGGGGAGCGTCACGGCGAAATCGAACCGCCCCGCGCTTAAAATATCGGGGGTCAGGCGGTCGGGTCGATTCGTGGCCGCAACGACCACAATACCGGCGTGGGTGGCCAGCATGTCAAGCTCGGCCAAAAGCTGGGCCACGATGGGATGCTGGTGCGTTGCGCCGCTGCCGGAACTGAACGTCTCGAACAAGGCATCCAGATCGTCCAGAAAGATGAGGCAAGGGGTCTTGCGCCGCGCCAGTGAAAAACATTCCTTCAGATAGCGTGCGCAGTCCTCGCGATGCCGCCCGATCAGGAGTGGGCACGACACCTCGATAAAGTGCATCGGGATAAAGCCTGCCAGCGCACGGACCAGCGAGGTCTTCCCCGTCCCCTGCCCGCCCGAAAGCAAGATGGAGCGCGGCGGCCGCACGCCAGAGGCCAGAAACTTGTCATACTGATACAAAGACCAGACGAGAGTCTCGTACATAAGCTCTTTGATATCGTCGAGGCCAGCGACTTCATCCCACATCGTGGTTGGCACATCGCACAGGACATTGCCTGCCGCCGACGGCTCGACAGACCGCAGGGCCTGCGACAAATCAAAATCAGATATCTTCCCGCCTCGCGCCAGAAGAGACGCCGTCCTGACAACCCGAACGATATCGCCCGAAGTCATCCCGCCAGTGCGGGCGGCAAACTGGGCCGGATCGACGGTTTCTTCCAAAGCCAAGGTCTCCGTCGCCATCAAAAAGACTTCGGCGCGGCCCCAGCGGTTGGACAGATCGACAGGCAGCGAGACATCGAACCTCCCCGAATGAAGGAAGCGCGGCTCGATCTCCTTCGCCCCCACGCCAAACGCCATGATCTGGGGATGCGCCGTCAAGTCATCGAGCAAGGAACAGAGCTGCGCAACAACCGCATAAACGCTACGCCCCAAAGAGCTGTCAGCAGCTAGCAAGGCAAGAATTTCCAGATGATCCAGAAGAAGAATGGCTTTGCCGTGACGCGCCAGCTCAGGCAGCAAGCTGCCAAGGTCCAACAAATCCGGCTGGACAACGGCGCGATCCAGAAGCTGGTAGGCATCCAGAACCTTGAACGCGCACTCCGTCTCTTGCGCCAAACGCGCGACCATGCGCGATTTGCCCATCCCCGCTGGCCCCGTCAAAAGGACCGAGCGCGGCGCAGCACCACCGGAAACGCCGAACCTGTCTTTGACCAGAACCTGACAGGTCCGATAGATTTCGCGCAAGCCCCCGATGCGGATGCTGGCGGGCTCGGTCTTGCGGGTCGCGACGGCAAACTCGGTGGCATGCCCGATTTGCACGGGCCCCTGCGGCTGGATACCAGCAACGGTAACGAGCAAAGGAAAGCGGTCAAGCGTTGGCACGATCAAGCTGTCGCCAATCGAAACAGTGCGTTTATTCCAAAAGCTACCGATCTGTTTCAGGCGGGCCAGGATATGGATTTGATCGACATCGTCTTCGGCCTGAATGGTGACCAACTCGGCAACAGGCGCCTTGATCCGTTCTGGCAGCAACCGCACTCTTTCGCCGCTAAGCGAACCGAGATTCCGCGCCGAAAGCGGGCTGACCCGCGCGATGCGCTGGTTTCTGTCCCCGACAAAGGCGTTTTGCACCGCCAAACAGGTCCGGCGTGCTCCCTCAACAACGATAACATCGCCCGCCACCAAGCCCAGACTCCGCAGGTCCGCACCATCAAGATGCAGGACGCCGTCTTCAACTTCGGGCGATTCAAGAAGCGTAAGTGAAAGATCGGAAAGCATGGGGAACCAGGAAGAACGGGGAGAAACCGAAGGGAGGGAAGCTTCCCTGAGTCCTAGCACGAAGACTCGCAAAGACCAAGAGGCGAAGTCACCTCAAGCCTTGGGCTCGGCAAAACCGTCTCGCTCCTGCTCAAGCGCGGCACTGGATTCCCGATACAAGCCTTCGACCGCAGCCAACATAGCCTGCGTCTTTTCCAAATCAAGCCCGGCCGCCGCCTGTTCAAGATCGTTCATCAAACGATAGAAGCGCGTCAAGCCGCAATTCGAGCTACAGCCTTTAAGCGTATGGGCGGTATCGCGAATGACTTGCAAATCGTCCGTCTTGAACAAAGTGATCCGCTGACGGGCATCGGCAAGGAAAGTATCCGTGACCTGCCTGACGGTATCGCCGCCAAGAACCTCCTGCATCTCGGCCAGAATGTCCTGGTCAAGCAAGGGCAGGCTTTCATCGACAACCTGTATCGGCATCTTGTTCGGCTGTGTTTCTTCCTGTTCCGTCTGGGTCACAACGGGCAGCGACGCGTTTCGCCCCGTCGAGACCGACAGGTGAGATGCCGTGTCGGCGGGCTTGACCTTCAGCCACCGTTCCATGCAACGACGCAAAGTGACAATATCCAACGGCTTGTTGAGATAATCGTTCATCCCCGCAGCAAGGCAAAGCTGCCGGTCGCCTTCCATCGCATGAGCCGTCAACGCGATGATGGGGATTGTCTCGTTGCTGCCGCCAAGCGCACGAATTTGGCACGTCGCCATCATCCCATCCATAACAGGCATCGAGACATCCATGAGGATCAGGTCATAATGCCTTGAAGCGGCCAGTTCGACGGCCTTGGCACCGTTAACAGCCTCATCCAAAGACAGACCGATTTTTTCGAGATAACGACGGGCAACCAGCCGGTTCGTTTCGTTATCCTCAACCAGAAGAACGCGGACAGACATGGGATCGACAAAACTAACAGAATCCCGCTCTCCCGTTTTTGCAGCCCCGCCCTCAAGTCCTTCGCTTTTCTGCAAGGGAATCATGAACCAGAACTTGCTTCCATGACCGAACTGGCTTTCGACTCCGATTTCGCCATTCATCAAGGTCACAAGCCGCTTGGATATGGCAAGGCCAAGCCCTGTCCCCCCATAACGCCGCGTGAAGGATCGCTCGACCTGACTGAACTCCTTGAACAAGATCGTCTGGTCCTCGGCACTGATCCCAAGGCCGGTGTCCTGCACCTCAAAGCGCATCAAGACGCCGGGCTTGCCCTCGACCTCCGCCTCCATCATGGCCAAGGCCTTGATCGAAACCGTGCCGCTATCGGTAAATTTAATTGCGTTCGAAACCAGATTGAGGAAAATCTGGCGAAGTCTGTCCTGATCCCCGACAAGATAGGACGGGGTCTCGGGCATGATCTGCAAAACGAGTTCGACCGTCTTGTCCTCAATCAGCGGCTGAGCAATCGTGACCACTTCATCAAGCAGCTTATTCAAAGAAAACGGCGCGCAAAGGATGTCGATCTTGCCAGCCTCCATTTTGGCAAAATCGAGAATATCGTTGATGATCCCGTGCAAAGCGCGACTGGATGTTTCGGCAATCGAAAGCATGTGCTGCTGCTCGGCATCCATGTTGGTCCCTTGCATCAACTTCAACACGCCGAGTATCCCGTTGATCGGCGTCCGTATCTCGTGGCTCATCATCGCCAGAAAGTTCGTTTTCACAGCACTGGCATGCTCGGCCATCAGTTTGGCCTGAATAAGGTCCTCCTGTGCCTCCCGCATCGAGGTCATATCGTTGAACAAACTGACATAATGAGACAGCTTCCCGTCTTCGCCCAGCAAAGGGGTCAAATGCCACTCGACCCAGAAAGGCGACCCGTCTTTGCGGTAAAGAAGGGTTTCGTCCGTCATCCCCTGCCCGGCATCAATCGCCGCATGGAACATTTTAATCACCGCAGGCTCGGTATTCCAGCCAAACAAAAAGCCTGTGCTGTTCCCGCGAATATCCTGAAAGGCATAGCCAGTCAGGTTCGTGAACGCCTTATTGATGAAGACAACCGGTCGCTCGGGACGCCGCATATCGCGAATAAGCACGCCGACATGCGTGTTTTGCAAAGCCGCCGCCAGCAAGGCGTTATAGCGTTCCGCCGCCCTGACCCGCTCGGCATTGCACTGATACTGGTGAACGACATCAAGCAAGGAAAGGACAAGGGCAAACCCCGCAACAAGAACCAGAACAGCCAACAACGCACGCTGTTTTTCATCCTGCGCGATCGCCTGTAGAATTTCAGACGTCTGGGACTGATGCTCGACTTTCACGTGCTCGTGCAACTGGTGGGTCGTCACCAGCAACCGCTCCAGAGACTCCTTGACAGTCATCCAACGCAACGCGTCCACAACACCGTCACGATAAAAATCAGCTGCGGCCAAATCTTCCACCAGCTTCGTGATATCACCGACAACGCTCAGTTGTTCCCTGTGTTCGTCTTTTTCGGTGGCATTTTGTGAAAGGAAGGCGGACAGCACATCAACCCGAACCTTCAGATCAAACAAGGCCTCGCCAATCATAAGCGATGTCTGAGGCGGATTGAGGGTATCAGGATGGTAAAGCTCCAACACCCATTTGGCATCCGAAGCCGACAACTCGACCCCGTGAATCATGCTGGGTATCGGATCATTGATAATCGCGCGAATTTGATCGTCATTGGACAGCTTGCGATATTCGACCACGCAAAACAGCCCTACGAATCCGGCCAGAAGAAGCAGGGGAAGGATATAAAACCGGCTGAAGGACGGACGAAACACGGGAGTGGGAATCCTCATAAAAAACAGTCTTGTAGGAATCAAACCGATTTGAGACAACAAATCCTTAAGGAGCCCCCTACACCCGTAGG
>JAQUHK010000122.1 GCA_028683655.1 Alphaproteobacteria bacterium | reverse complement strand
ACGACCGCAGATCCCGGGTCTGAGCCCGGGATGACAGAAGAGCGTCATTCTCCCCGCAGGGGTCGAGCGGAGCGAGAGAGCGCTAGCCGAAGAATCTTCCGATTGAAACCGCAGACGTGATGCTCCCGTGGGCTGCTCCAATTCGAAGCGCTCCCATCAGTCTGTCACTGGCAGACCGATGCCCTCGGAATGACAATTGATTAAGTTATGGCTTAAATGAGAGAAAAAGCGCCCCTACCCCTTGATTTATCCTGGGAAATATGATATAAAATAAGCCTTGTAATGTATTAACGCGTATGTACGGCCTCGGCCGCCACAGCGCGATGCAGTACAGACGGGCTAATTTGCCTCGGCTAGTCGGCCATCAGGCAGGGGCTCGGGATAATTCGTTAGGATGTTTGTATGGGTAAGAAGTTGTACGTCGGTAACTTGTCGTGGAGCTCCAATGAGGAAACTCTGCGCGATTCTTTTTCACAGGCTGGCGAAGTTGTGTCGGCCCAAATCATCATGGACCGCATGTCCGGTCGCTCCAAGGGCTTCGGCTTCGTGGAGATGGCCACTCAGGAAGAGGCTGATGCCGCTATCCAGATGTGGAATGGCAAGGAACTCGACGGCCGCGCCATTACGGTGAACGAGGCTCGTCCGATGGAAGAGCGCCCGCCCCGCCAAAACGGCGGTGGAGCTGGTGGCCGCGGTGGTAACCGCTGGTAATTCCAAAGAAGAATTCAAAAAGATCCCGCGCAAGCGGGGTCTTTTGATATACATGAGTGCTGTCATCACCAACAATAATTGTCATTCCGAGGGAAGTCGGAGCGACGAGGAATCTTCGAATTGGAGCAGCCCACGGGAGCATCACGTTTGCGGTTTCAATCTGAAGATTCTTCGCTTCGGCCCGTCGGACGGGCCTTCGCTCTCTCGCGTCCCGCTCGACCCCTTCGGGGAGAATGACAATTCATTTTATACTCGTCACGCCGTACGAGGTACGCGGTACGAAGTACGGTATATGGAACTTCTGACGCCCGAAGAGGAGCGAGTCATCGTGAACAAGGGGACTGAGCCTCCGTTTTCGGGAAAATACGATAATTTCTACGAGCCCGGCACCTTCGTCTGCCGGCATTGCGGTACGCCGCTGTATCGCTCGGATGATAAAATCGATGCCCATTGCGGATGGCCAAGCTTCGACCAAGAAATCGCAGGCACCGTCCTGCGCGTCCCCGAGCCGGAAAGCAATCGCACCGAAATCATCTGCGCGAACTGCGGCGCGCACCTTGGCCACGTCTTCGAAGGAGAAAAAATGACCCCTAAAAATACGCGCCATTGTGTCAACTCAATTTCGCTGAAGTTCGTTCCGAGGGCGCAGCTCTGAAAGGCAATTATTTGGCACCAGAGGCCACGTAGCTCAAGGCGTACATCGAATAGAGCTGACGTTTCGGGATCTTTTTCTTCCCCACTATTTTTTCCAGTTTTTCGTCTTCAACGATTTCTGAATCAGGTACTGATTTCGTGATGAATTTTTTAATTTCCTCTATTAGAGCATTTGGTTTGATGAACGGACTGAAGTCCTTGTGCTGGACATGCATTTTCTGCAGCTCATCGTGAGGTGCGATTTTTTTCGAGAAGGCCTCCTGGAATTCATGCATGAACTTCCTACCATCTGTTCCAGTTTCGACTAGCGATTTGATTCCGTAATATCTGTTTTCATCGAATATTAACGGTGTATACGTCTTGCCTGATCCGATGTAGGCGCACGCATACCATTTGGTGCCCGGCACCACATTCTTGTCATGAGGGTCGAAGTTCACTAGGGCGACTGTCATGTTGCCTGTTTTGAAAGGGTGTCTCCGAAATTTTGAGTCTGCCTTCTTGCCGGGAGGGGATTGGAACGACCTCGACTGGAAAGTGTTCAGGTTTTCGATTGTATCGAAAATCGGATTTTTGAGCTTGGACATTCCGAAAGCGACTCTCAATTCCCGCGCAATGGCTGCGCTCATGTGCGGGCAGACTGCGTTGCCGATTTGCCGCCATTTTGTGCCTTCGCTGCCGTAGAATTGATAAGTAATCGGGAAGCCCATTAGTGAAGATGCCTCCCGGATTGTCGGAAGTCGATATTCGCCGTCGCCTTTCCGGTCTATTTCCGATTTATATATGATTGCTTCCCTCGTGCTGGCCGATCTCGTGGCCATTATCGTTCTGCTCGGTCGGTTTTCATCCTCAGGGAATGACATTTTACCCATGAAAGGATGGTCGACTTTAGCGCGTTTGGCAGCTTCCCATTCCACCTCGTACACCCCGGTGTCGTAGAAGTGGTCCGGTATCTGATTCATCGGAAGTTCAAGATTAGGATAATTCGGATCAGCAACAGGTCTTGAATCAAACGCACTGAACGGGCTCGGTAATTTGGATTTTATGTCCTTGAGTGTGACTCGGTGGCTCTCGTGCGTTTTGGGCGCGAACAGGACTTTTCCCTTTTCTTTCCCGATAAGTATTTCACCGCAAACGAATCTCTCGCGAGCCTGGGCGGAGCCGTAATCCGCGGCGCAGATTATCGCACCGTTTTCAGGATTCGAAGCCTTAAGGGCGATATCCCGTGGGGATTTCCCGATACGCTTGGCGAAAGTATCAAGTTTCAAGTCGGAAAAAGTATATTCCGGTTTTACGAAATTCTTCGAGTTGGGGACGTTTTCCATGTACCAGGCTTTCAAGATGCTCTTTTCTTTATGCTTCTTGTAAGCCACGACTCGTAGATAGGATTCGATTAGCCTTATGCCCAGGGTCTTATCCGCTTTCCCGGCGTTGTTGGACATGGAAAAGGAAACACACGGCGGACTGCCCACGATAATTTCTGCTTCCGGGATTATTTCGTCGATTTTCGCCGTATCTCCATTCTCGAAAATCAAGATGTCCATCGGCTCATCCTGTAGTCCGTGGTTCAGATTATGGGTCTTTACCGCCGGCGCCCAGTTATCGAAACCCATGATTACTTTGAACCCTTGCTGTCTGAAGCCCTCAGACCAGCCCCCCGCTCCGGAGAAGAAATCGACCACGCGCATTTTGTTTTCTTGGGGTTTCATATTATGCTTTGTTCGGATTGGTCGATTTTAATACAAAAAGGTGTGAAGATCAATGTATGTTATCCACAGCCAAGATTCATCCTATCATGGGGGAGAAATACGATCAAACGGATCCGAAGGATATCTTGAGGTATGCAAGAGGCCTGATTGGAAAAAGCTTAAGTGAAGTAGTTCTCTCAACTTTTAAGGTGCGAAGTGGTAAAGGAAAACTGGGACAATATGTTGAAGAATTATATTTTGGATTGAAAGCAAATAACGAATCAAGGCCGGACTTCGAAGCGGCTGGGGTGGAGCTGAAGACGTTCCCTGTAAAAAAGCTTGTAAAAGGTGATTACGTTGCTAAAGAAAGGGTGAAGTTAGGTTCAATCAAATACGAATCCTTAATTAATGAGGTCTGGGAATCCAGTTCGCTTTTGAAAAAGAATTCTTTATTGCTTTTCTTGGCTTACTTATTCGAGAAAGGGGTTTCTGACCTAGATTACGTATTTATTTTGGCTAATCTTTGGGAATTCGATGAGGCTGATTTGAAAATAATCAAAGACGACTGGTTAAAAATCCAAAACAAAGTTAAAGAAGGAAGGGCTCATGAAATATCTGAAGGGGATACCCTCTATTTAGGTGCGGTAACCAGCGCTCAAAAAGGAACGGATCGAGTAAGCCAGCCATGCAGTACTGAAAAAGCCAAACCCAGGGCGCTCTGCTTGAAGCAGCAGTACATGAATGTCGTGTTGGGAAAAATTTTTAAATCCAAAACTGCAGATTTCGAACGAGTAGTTAAATCTTTGAGGGAATATAAAAAAGGCGAAACATTTGAATCTTTGGTCGAGTCACGTTTCAAGCCGTATTTCGGAAAAAGTCTCGATGAATTGGGTGAGAATTTTGGAGTGAACCCGAAAGCCAAAAACTTCGCTGCTACTGTGTCCCGCAGGATATTGGGAGTTAAAACTAAGAAAATCGAAGAATTCGAAAAAGCCGGAATAACCGTTAAGACAATCAGGTTAGACAAATCGGGTCGACCAGAGGAAGCGATGTCATTTCCATATTTCAAATTCAAAGAATTAGCCCAAGAGTCATGGGAAGAATCCACTTTGAGAAATCAATGGGTAGGAAGGTTCTTTTTTGTCGTATTCGCAAAGGATTCTGCTGGGGTGTATCGACTTGAAAAGGTAAAATTTTGGAGCATGCCTGAACTCATTCTGGATCAAGAAGTGAAGTTGGTTTGGGAGAGTACAAAAAAAGCCATAATATTTGGAGACTTGTCACAAGCGCCAAAATCTTCTGATGATGCAGTCGCGCACATCCGGCCCCACGGCTCGAATTCCAAAGACGTAGACGAGTTACCAAATGGAAAGCTGGAGACGAAAAGGTGTTTTTGGTTAAATGTTAAATTCATTCAAAAAATTGTAAAATAGTATGGCTGGTTATATTTTTTTATTTAACGACATAAAGGCTTTGCATAAAGCCGTTGAATCAGGAGTTTACTCTACGATTTTTAATACCGAGCCGAATATCAATAGGGGCTGGTTGACCCAGCATGAAGGAACATTCGCTGATTATTCTACAATGAAGGAGGGTGATGATGTTTATTTCTTTATAGAAAGAAAAATATACGGTATTGGTAAAATGATTAATGTAGGACCAGATTGTAAATACTTTAATTTCGTTGGAGCCGATATACCGAAGTCTTTCTTGTCAAAGGATATTCAAAATTCTCTCCTTTGGAGTGATTTACGAGAAAAATACGCTAGACAAAGAATGATTTGTACCTTTAAACCAGCGCCTCAATTCTTTAAGGAGGGAGTGGACATGGATGATGTGCTTACTTCTGACCCCGCCGCTTTTAAGGTCATCAGGGCTCTATGGAAACTATCATTCATAAAAATGGATGATATTGAAAGTCAGGCTTTGAGAAATAGTATATTGAAGTTCAATGAATCTGAGCTGAACGAGGCGGGTAAATCCTTCCATTACGATAATCGAGCTCACGAAGAAATAAAAAATAAAATTACAAATTTGCATCAATTTTCGGTGGACACCTTTCTGAATTCATGTGCCGATGGTCATGTTCTTAAGCATGAAATGGCAATCGAACTGGGCTTGCTTTATGGTCTGAGCAGAAAGGAATTGGATGTGTTTGGAGCATGGGATTATATCTCTCATCAAGTGATAGCATCTCCTTTTAAACCAATAGATTACATGGACAAGATGGATATCTTTGGCTATAGATATATCACGAATCATACTCCAACAATTTCGAAATATCTTGTTATAGAGGTGAAAAAATCCATAGCTAAACAGGATGATTTAGTTCAATTGATGAAATATGTTGATTGGATTAGGGGTGAATATTGTCACGGAGATTATTCGATGATTTCTTCTTATCTTGTTGCCAGCGATTTTGATGATGGTGTTCTTGAAAACAAAGAGCTTTTGGCAAGGAGACAGTACGTAATTGGGACAAAACCACCTAAAAGTAAATTATGGACGGAATTGCGGCTGGTTAAATACAAATACCTATCTGAAAAATTAAATTTCGACTTAGTTAATCCGTGAGGGGGCCGTTTACCCGCTCAACTGGCCATTAACCCGGGGAACCGCCTTGCCGCTTCGTTTTCGTTGAAATTCGTTCCAAAACTCCTGTAACATTCCTGTTTCAAATCCCTCTCTTGCCGGTAGTATCAATCGAGGACGAACCGCGTGTGGACCGGACGTCCTACGGGTACGTAAGTTAGTTTAAAGACAGCGGGCTTGGCCAATGGGTGCGCTAGATACAACGCGCCTCCAGGCACTCCCGCTGTCCTTTATTTGGGCGATTTTTGACCTTTTACGCTCTTTTCCTTGTAATACCCCCGTTTTTCCGGGGTACGCT
>JAQUHK010000121.1 GCA_028683655.1 Alphaproteobacteria bacterium | reverse complement strand
ACTGCGCTGAAAGGCTGAAAGGCGCGGCGAGGGAAGCCACTCCTCCATTTTGCCACTATGCAGAGCCGATAAGAAAAAGAGGAGGGCGCCGGTCAAATGATTGGAGGGGCTCGGTAAGGCTGTGGCTTGAGGTTGCCCCGCTTGAGCCGCTGTGTTGGCCAGAGCGGACAGATAGGTTTGAGCCAGATCGGCCATAGTGTCGTTAGGTCGAGCTGGAAGAAGAGCCCTAGCCGTGTCCTGCCATGGGGTCAACGAAATAACCAGCTTTGTCCCGAGCGAGAGCGGCATCGGTTCCTGTAAAAGGATCGTCGCCTTCCCACTGGTCAGGACCGGATTTCCTGACGGCATATGGCCCGTGACAATCGCATTGACCGCTTTGCCACTTGCCGGAGGTTGCTGCGAGACGAGGTTAGCTTCCAAGGTGTGAACTTCGTGGATTGTGACGGCTTGAGCCTTGGGGAGCTGTTGAGGGACTGCATGCGTCGGGGTTTGGGGTCCAGTCAAAGAGGGGCTCGCCGACATCTGGGGTGACTCTGCTGGCGCAGGGGGCATCTGCGTGCTCGTGACGCTCCCTCGCTGGGTGGCTGTGGCAGCAGAAAAAGGAGTCTCTAGGCTTGCTTGTGAATTTGCGGGGGCCACTAAGTTTGTTTTGGTTTCGTGCGGTGTAAGGACAAGAGCCTGAATCGGTTTGCCAAGAGGAATTGTCTGGGGCGCACTTTCTGGCGTCGCGTTCATGGCAGCTGGACGACTAAAGGTATCCGTGACCGATGGGCCTTGATTAGTCACTGGGGCTTTGTCCGGCATAGGCATGGTCAATAATCCCTTGCTGCTCGCGCCGCCTTTATCCAAATAGAGGGTTACGGGTGGCAAGGCCGTATTCTTATCGCCGAGTGTCTGCAACAAGGCGGTAAAAAGGTGCTGGTCGGTTGTGGCAAGAGCCACCTTGATAGCCCCCATGCTGGTACGGAGTGACATATCCTGTGGCGAGAGCATACCGATCAGCGTGCCATTGATTGAAAGGGGACGTGTTACATCGTTTAAGACGGGCGGAAGTTCCGTGAGCAAGACAGGCAGGGTCAGCGTCTGCGTCGTGCCCTTGTTCGATGCTACAGAGGCCAGTTGTTGGGCGATGGTGGAGGATATGGCTTCGCCCATATTTTCTCAGCCCATTATAGGAAGGGGAACTGCGCGGCAATCGCGCCGACATCTCCGGCTGCGTCACTGGCTGGAGAGCGGGTGAGGAGCGGCGTCTGGGCACGGATCGCATCGCGGACTTTGGTATCGCGGCGGACGATACCGGCAAGCTTAGGCGAGAAGCGCAGGAAAATCTCGCAGGCATTGCGGATCGTCTCGAAGGTGCGTTGCCCCTCGGTGAGGGAGGAAGCCATGTTCACAACGATACGCAAATCCGCCTGAGGATTGGCCGCGCGCGCCAGCTTGATAAAGGCATAACCATCCGTCAGCGAGGTTGGCTCGTCCGTGATTACGATAAAGCTTGTGGCGGCAGGGCCAGCCATTTGGCGCACGGCCCGGTCAACCCCGGCGCCAAGATCGACAAAAACGGCATCATAATTTTTGGCCAGATCAATCAGGCTCGTGCGAAGATCGCTGACCTTCTGGGTCGGCATGGTTGCTAGATTGCCTGAACCGGAGCGTCCCGCCAGAATATCAAAACCGCCGTCGACATACCGCGTGACGGCTTCTTCAAGCGTATTGTGTCCCTCGGTGACATGCGCAATGTCTCGCTCTGGGGTTAGGCCTAGCTGAATATCGACATTCGCTAACCCCAAATCGCCGTCGAATAAAAGGATGCGTTTCCCTTTCTTGGCCAGTGTGTGAGACAGCGTGATCGAAAACCACGTTTTGCCGACACCTCCTTTCCCCGAAGCGACGGCAAACATGTTCGGACAGCGCAGCATCGCCAAAGGCGGCGTAGCGGACTGGGGCAGGGCGAAGGGGATGGGATCGGACATAGGTTTACTCCGTTATCATTCGGTACCGGTGGCTTGCTGGGCCGGAGTCGCTGGCAGAGGGAGGATGAGCCGTGCGAGGGAAACAGGGTTGAGGGGCTGTGGCGGCTCGGAAACCTTGCCGGAGGCACTAAAGTTGCACAGCGGGATTTTGGAACTATACGCGACGCTAAGCATGCCGCCCAGTCTGCGAGTCATATCAAGGCGCGTCGCCAGAAGAGCAGCTGCACCCATGCCATGGAAAACGCCCGCCATATCGGTCGCCGTTGCCGCATCCATATCGGCGGGCATAACGAGGATTGGTGTCGCTTTTGAGGCTTTGACCAAGAAGGCCAAGGCGTCGCGTTGGCTTGGATCAAGTGGGTTGCATCCGGCCGTGTCGATAATCGTAACCTGTCCGGCGGGCTGGATGTGCAGCGCATCTTCAAGGGCGTGCGGGTCCTCGATCTCCAGTATATCCGTTTGAAGCAGGTTGGCAAAAGCGCGCAGCTGGGCCATGCCGCCTGCCCGCTCTGTATCCGTGCTGATAAGCGTTACAGGGCGTTTGGCAAGGGCGGCCTTCGTCGCAAGTTTCGCCGCGCACAGTGTTTTACCGGCACCGGGTGGGCCGATCAAGATCAACGGCACGGAGGGGATATCCTCCGACAGCGGCTGGAATATAAAATGCGTATCAAAAGACGCGCCGACAGCAAGGAGGGAATCCTCGCTTGCGTATTGGGTGGCCGTCGCTAATAAACGCTCGGCCAAAGCGTTGGGAACCTGATGGCGCAGGAAAGACTGCGCGATAAGGTCGAGCGTGTCGTTATCAGGATTCGCATCGGGCATGGATCCCGTGGTGCGAGGTTGTGGCGCAGGAGAGGATACAACCGGATCGTCGATGGCAGCCGTCACCCGCACGCCGCCGCGTTCGTCATCGCGGGTCGAGACGATAATCGCGTCCTCGCCGAGTGCCTCGCGCACAAGGCGCATAGCCTCGGTCGAGTTGGCGGCATAAAAAGATTTCAGTCTCATTTAAATCTGTCCCAACGTCTTGATTTTAGCTTTAGCATAAATCTCGTTTTGCGAAAGAACCGTTGTGGAGGGACGGAATCTTTCAATGATTGAACGAACATAAGGCCTAATGACGGGACTTGTCAAAAGAACAGGTGCTTCGCCCATGGTAGCCTGCTTTTCATAGGCCTGTTTAACCGCCTGAATGAACTGGTGCAATTTGGTAGGCGGCATGGCGAGCCGTTTTTCCTCGCCATCGCCCGTTAGGGATTCGATAAAAGCCTGTTCCCATTCCGGCGACAGCGTCAAAAGAGGAATATAGCCCATATCGCCTGTGTTGGCACTCGATATTTGGCGGGCAAGGCGCGTGCGGACATGTTCGGAAATTATGGACAGATTGCGCGTGACGGGTGCCGCTTCACAAATACCTTCCAGAATAGACGGCAAATCGCGCACGGACACACGCTCGGCCAGCAGATTTTGCAGCACACGCTGAAGGCCGCCCAGCGTGATCTGACTCGGGATAACATCCGAGACAAGCTTTTGCTGATCCTTGCCCATTTCGTCCAAAAGCTTTTGCGTTTCGGCATAAGACAACAGTTCGGACATGTTGTCTTTGATGATCTCGGTCAAATGGGTTGTGATAACGGTCGGTGGATCGACAACCGTGTAGCCCTTAAACAGGGACTCTTCGCGGTACGCGCCATCCACCCACATGGCGGGCAGACCAAAAGTCGGCTCATGCGTGTTTTCACCGGGCAGAGAAATGGGCGCCCCTTTCGGGTCCATGACCAGCAGCATCCCGGGTCGCAGTTCGCCACGACCTGACTCAATTTCCTTAATACGCAGGACATAGGTGTTCGGCGGGAGCTGCAAATTGTCCTGAATGCGCACGGCGGGCAGAATAAAGCCCATATCCGAAGCCAGTTGCCGTCGCAGTCCCTTGATCTGATCGGTCAGCCTCTGGCCTGTCTCGCTGTTGATGATGGGCAGAAGGGCATACCCGAGTTCAAGGCGGATCATGTCGATGGACAAAGCGCGTCCAATCGGGTCTTCAGCCACAGGCGGCGGCTTGGCTGCAGCGATTTGTGCCGCCGCTTCTTCTGCTTCAATGCCTTGACGCTTTTGTGAAGAGGTATAGGCACTAAAGCCCGCAAGGCCGCTCAGGATCGCAAACGGGAAAAACGGCATGCCCGGGATGACGGCAAGGGTAGCCATCACTGAAGCCGCCAACCCAAGTGCGGCAGGATTTCGACTGAGCTGACTGAAAAGAGCTTTATCCGTTGTTCCAGCAGCAGTGGATTTCGAGACAAGCAAACCCGCTGCGACAGAAACGAGCAAAGCGGGTATTTGCGTGACCAGCCCGTCACCGATGGTCAGGCGAACATAGCTGTCTGCTGCGGCCATAACCGGCATATCGTGGCGAAAGGCACCGATGGTGATCCCGCCGATAGCGTTGATGAAGGTAATGACCAATCCGGCGATTGCATCACCACGCACGAACTTGGCCGCACCGTCCATCGACCCGAAGAAACCGGACTCGTCTTCAAGTTCCTTGCGGCGTTTGCGGGCTGTATCTTCGTCGATCAGGCCCGATGATAAATCGGCATCAATGGCCATCTGTTTGCCGGGCATGGCATCCAAGGTAAAACGGGCGGCGACTTCGGCGATACGTCCCGACCCCTTTGTGATCACGACGAAATTGACAATGGTCAAAATGGCAAAAACGATGACGCCGATAATGAAATCGCCTCCCATAACCATATTGGCAAAGGCTTCGACGACATGTCCCGCCGCATTTGTGCCTTCGTTGCCATGGGTTAAAACAAGGCGGGTCGTCCCCAGATTAAGGGCGAGGCGGAGCAGCGTTGCAATCAGAAGAACCGTTGGAAAAGAGCTGAATTCCAGAGGCTTGCCGATAAACAGGACCGTCATCAAGACGACAACCGAAAAGGTGATTGAAATCGACAACCCAAAATCGACCATGAGCGGCGGGATGGGGATGACGAGAGAGGTCAAAATAACCATCAAGCCAGCCGCTAGCCAAATCTCGCCGCGCTTGAACATGGCGTTAAAGAAGTCCGCGCCAGCCGCGATGTTGGAGGCTCCTCCCGCCGTATCCGTCGATGGCTCTGCCATATAAAATCCCTATACTGCCCTTAAAGAGAAGCTTGTTCGACTTCGCCAGCCGATGGCGGAACGGTGACGCCGGACTCGCTGTATTGCTTCAACTTGTTGCGCAACGTGCGAATGGAAATCCCGAGGATGTTAGCTGCATGCGTCCTGTTGCCCAGGCAGTGGTGCAGGGTGTCGATAATCAGATCCCGCTCCACATCCGCCACCGTCCGTCCCACCAACGAGGCAGGGGGGCTGCCAGAACTCGTCTCCGCCGCTTTGGGGGCTCCGCCTTTGGCTTGGGCTGTCAAAGCTGTGCTCGGCGAAGCCGGTTCGGCGGTTGTATAGCCCTGTCCGGTCAGGATGATTGCTTCCGGTTCGATCTCGTTCGTTCTGGCCATCAGGACGGCGCGGTGCATCGTGTTTTCAAGCTCGCGCACATTCCCGCGCCAAATGTGGGCCATCAGGCGTCCCATGGCCCCATCGGACAGGATACGTTCAGGCAAGCCATTTGCCTTGGTGTATTTCTGGGCAAAATAGTCGGCCAGCGGCACGATGTCGGTGGGCCGGTCACGCAACGGTGGCATATTGAGCGTCACCACGTTCAGGCGGTAGTACAAATCCTCGCGAAACCGTTTGGTGCGGACTTCTTCCTCAAGATCGCGGTTAGAGGTGGCAATAAGCCGAATGTCAATCTTGACTGGCGTTGTGCCACCGACGCGATCGATTTCCCGCTCCTGAATGGCGCGGAGCAACTTGGCTTGAAGCCGCATGTCCATTTCGCTGATTTCATCAAGGAGCAGCGTTCCACCGTTCGCTTCTTCAAACTTGCCGATGCGCCGCGCGACCGCGCCCGTAAAGGCTCCTTTTTCGTGGCCGAACAATTCCGAT
>JAQUHK010000120.1 GCA_028683655.1 Alphaproteobacteria bacterium | reverse complement strand
GCAGGTCAGTGGCGAGAGGCGATAGAACAAGCCAAGCTCGCCCATCGTGTCGGCCAGATAGAGTTGGGTCTGCGGCCCGATCCTGTCGCCTGTACTGCGCTGAGCAAGGCAGAGCTTTTCTTGGACGGCCAGTGCGGCAATCTCGCCGCCGCGTGCGGGGTGGCGCGGCGCGATGATCGTCAGAAGATCGGGAAAAGCGCGCGCCAGCTTGGCGTGACAGGTCAGCGCAATCGCCTCTTCGCCCGGATGGGTCGAGGCCATAAGCCAGACGGGGCGGCTGCCGATTTGCGCCTTCATCTCGTCAAGCGCGGCGTCGTCACAGGGCAGGGGATCGGCGGCGTATTTCAGGTTGCCGATAGCGCGGACATCGGCAAGGCCAAGGGCTTCAAATCGCGCCCGCTCCGCGCCCGTCTGGGCAAGGCCGAGGGTGAAGGTCTGCATAAGCTTTCGCGCCCCGCTGGGGATCAGCCGCCAGCGGTGATAGGATTTCTCCGACATCCGGCCATTGAGCAGCACGGTGGGGATTTTGCGCTCGTCCAGCGCGGCCAGCATATTGGGCCACAGCTCGGACTCGACCCACAGCGTCAGGTCAGGCTTCCAGTGATCGAGAAAGCGCGTGACGTAGGGCCAGCGATCCACGGGCATATAGTGATGGATCACCCCGTCCGGCAGGCGCGAGTCGAGAAGCTTGGCCGAGGTCACGGTACCGCTCGTGATCAGAATCGCCCAATCGGGATAAAGCGTGCGGATTTTACCGATGAGGGACAGAACGCACAACACCTCGCCAACGCTTGCGCCATGTAGCCAGACCAGCTTGCCGTTGGGGCGCGGGGCGCGGGCAAAGCCCAGCCGCTCGGCAAAACGCAACGCATCCTCTTTGCCTTTTCGTTTGCGCAAAGCAAGGTAAAACGCGATCAGTGGCGCAAAAAGCGTGGTGGTGAGACGATAAAGTCTGTGCATTCATCAAGCCTGTTTTCTTGCATCCAGCAGGATGTGCATCCGGCAGGATGGCGAATGCACGCTTTGCTCAGCCGTGACCGTTGTTGTCTTGCGGTTTCTTTTCCGGTGCCGACGCGGCAACGCGGCTGCGCATCAGGTCAAGTAACGCGCTGATGTCGCCACCATTGCGCTGGATGACCGAGGCATATTCCTGACGCTGGGTCAGGCTCATGCTCACGCCTTCGACAACGACGTCGATAATGCCCATTTTGCCGTCCTTGGTGCGTACGCGCCATGTGACGGTGGTGGCGGCAGAGCCATCAGGGTGGGTGATGTCGCTGTTGACGACGGAGTCTTTTTCCGTTTCGGGCACCGCGTTACGCACTTTGAAGCCTTCGCCCGTGTAAAGCGCGAAACGGTCGGAATAGGTTTTGACGACCAAGGACTCGAACAGCTTCATGTATTCCTGTTGCTGCTCGGGCGTGGCCGAAGCCCAGCTGCGCCCGATCACGAAACGGGCAATGGTGGGCAGATCGAACGAGTCGGCCAGCATGGCGCGGAACTTGTTGCCCTTGTCTTCATCGGACAGGCTTTTGTCGGCCAGCAGTGTGATGGCTCTGTTGCCCAAATCCTGAATGAACTTGGCCTGAGGCGCAAGCTGGGCCGATTCGGTTTCACTGGACGCGGCGGGTTGCGGCGCAGACGCAGGTGTGGCGAATGCTTGCGGTGAAACGGAAAGCAGAGGCAAAGCGACAAGACAAAGAGCAAGTGAACGGCTGGACAAGCGTAACATGGGGGCGACTCCGGTTCATCGGGCAACGAGATAACGTGTTATGATATATAGCCGGATCGACGGCGAAGACAAAGAGAGAATCTTTCGGTCATCCAAATATTTTTTTTATCTTTTGTGTGGGGCCGTTAAAGCGTAGAATCGCGCCAGTGCCTTTGGCAAACGAAAGAGACAAGCTATGAGAAAACTTCTGATTCTTTGCGGTGCTTTTGTTGTGGCGGCGACCGCTTCGGCTCAGGCGCAGGAATCACTGCGCATTGATCCCGTTGCGCCGACGTTGTCCGTTCGTCAGGTGTCGATTACCGATATGCCGTTGCCCCCGGCCAGCGATGGCGGGAAGGCGTTCCGGTCCGCGTCAACGGCTCAAGCCAAGGCGGTCGGCAAGGAAGAGGCGAAGAAGCTTAAGGACAAGAAGAAAAAGGCTGCCCCGACCAAGGGGAAGGCTCTGAAAAAAGCGGCTTCGAAGACGTTGGCGATCAAAACATCCGTCAAGACCGAGCAGGCCAAGGACAAAAAGGCGTTCAAAAAAGCCGTCGCCAAGGTCAAGAAGGTGAAAAGCAAGGCGAAGAGCGAAACGCCGTAAGCTTTCCTGTCAAAGTCGATTTTACTTCAGCATTAATTCGGGATCGACGGGCTTGCCTTCGCGGCGGGTTTCAAAGTGAAGCTGGGGCGAGGAGACGTTCCCCGTTGCGCCCACGGTGCCGAGCATATCGTTTTTGGCGACGATGGAATCCTTGGCGACCAGCACGCGTTCTAAATGCGCGTAGGCGGTAACCCAGCCGCCTTCATGTCGCACCAGAACAAGATTCCCGAACCCTTTCATTTCATTGCCAGCATAGGCCACGATCCCGCCGCCAGCCGCCTTGACTGGTGCGCCCTTGGGAGCGGCGATGTTGATGCCGTCATTATCGAGTCCCTGACCCTTTGGCCCGAAGCCCGAGATAACCGTTCCGCGCACAGGCCAGCCAAAAACCGGAATCGTGCCGTCTGTTGAGCCCGCTGTCGTCGAGGCGGCTTGCGTTGCCGAATCCATCGGTGATGCGCCCGCCAATTGAGGCGGCGTGGGTTCGCTGGACGTTGCGGAAAGTGTGGGTTCCTGATGCGCTTGCGGCGTGTCCTTCCACTGTGTTTGTGTCTGTGAGGAAGCGGCTGGCGTAGACACAGGCGCGGGCTCAAGCGGCACTTCTTTCACGCTTGTTGAAGAAAGCGGCGGAAGCTCTTGAGCCTGAACGCCCGTAATGCCAGCCGATCCGCCGTTGCCGTTAGAGGCAGGGGCCATAGAGCCTTTGTCGATGGGGTCTAGCGGTGCGGCTTTGGGCGTAGGCGCAGCGTATTTGTCTTTTGCAGGCAGCGTGATGACTTGTCCTGACCGTAAGACAAAAGGCGGCTTCAATTCGTTGAGGGCGATAATGTCGCGCAGCTTCACGCCCTGTTTCTGGGCAATGGCATACACGTTTTCATTGCGCCCGACCGTATAGCTGTCGCCCGCGACGACATCGTCGGCGGAGGGCAGGTTATAGGACGGCGGACGGGACGCCGTACATCCCGCCAGCATGACGCAAACGATAGTCAGTGATGATAAAAACCGCGCCCTGTTCCTCATGCTTTGACCGCCTCGATTTTCTCCAGACCACCCATATAAGGACGCAGGGCCGCCGGAAGGGTGACCGAGCCATCGGGGTTCTGGAAGTTTTCCATGATCGCGATCAGGCACCGTCCGATGGCGAGCCCCGACCCGTTGAGCGTATGAACGAAGCTGGTGTTCTTCTCTCCAGCCGAACGGTACCGCGCATTCATGCGCCGCGCCTGAAAATCACCGCAGTTCGAGCAGCTCGAGATTTCGCGGTAGGCGTTTTGCCCCGGCAGCCACGCTTCAATGTCATAGGTTTTGGTTGAACAAAAGCCTGTATCGCCCGAACACAGAACGATGGTGCGGAAGGGAATCTCCAGCCGCTTGAGCACCGTTTCCGCACACTGGGTCATACGTTCATGCTCGGCAACCGATTCCTCCGGCGCGGTGATGCTGACCAGCTCGACCTTGTAAAACTGGTGCTGGCGCAGCATGCCGCGCGTGTCCTTGCCCGCCGATCCGGCTTCCGAGCGGAAGCAGGGCGTGCGTGCCGTCAAGCGCAGCGGCAGCTTTTCGGCGGCGATAATGTCGCCGTTCACAATGTTGGTCAGCGGCACTTCGGCGGTCGGGATCAACCACAGGCCCGTGGTCGTGCGGAACAGGTCCTCGGCAAATTTGGGGAGCTGCCCCGTGCCATAAACGATTTCATCACGCACCATCAAAGGCGGCGAGACTTCGGTATAGCCAAACTCGCTTGTGTGCAGATCAAGCATGAAATTGCCAATGGCGCGTTCAAGCCGCGCGAGTTGGCCCGTCAGCATCGTAAAGCGCGCGCCCGACAATTTGGCGGCGTTGGTGAAATCCATCTGGCCTAGCTCTTCGCCCAGCTCGAAATGCTGTTTGGTTGCAGCCAAAGTCGGCGGCGTGCCATGGCGGCGCAGTTCCTTGTTGTCGGTTTCATCCTTGCCCAGTGGCACCTCATCGGCCAAGCGGTTGGGCAGGCCCGACAGGAACCCGTCAAGCTGGGTGCCCAGTTCTTTTTCCTTGGCCTCAAGTTCGGCCATCTTGTCTTTCAGAGCCGTCACTTCGGCCATCAGCGTATCGGCGTTGCCGCCTGTGCGCTTGATCTCGCCCACCTGTTTCGAGGCTTCGTTGCGGCGGGCTTGCGCTTCCTGCATCGCGGTTTGCGTAGCGCGGCGGCTTCCGTCGATTTGAAGGATTTGGGCCGCCAGAGGATCAAGGCCTCGACGTGCCATCGCTGCGTCAAAAGCCTGCGGGTTCTCGCGGATGAGTCGTATATCGTGCATGGTTTTATCCTGTAATTAGGCGTGAAGAGAGGAA
Source organism: Alphaproteobacteria bacterium (assembly GCA_028683655.1). Classification (GTDB taxonomy): domain Bacteria; phylum Pseudomonadota; class Alphaproteobacteria; order UBA9219; family UBA9219; genus UBA8914. The sequence goes on along the minus strand of JAQUHK010000120.1, from coordinate 1,344 downwards.
GGAGAAATGAGCTTTCCTTGGAATCGGGAGTCGCAATTCTTGTGTATGGGTGTGTGTTTCATAACGGTATAACCTGTTTTTGTGCTGTTCTTCTGAAAAGAGTTTAGCGAACCTTGTCGAGGGTTTCTAGTCTTGATCCTTTTTTCCGGCCCATTTGGCTCCGAAAACCGAGATTTCATAGAGAATCATCATCGGGACAGCCAAGGCGAGCTGGGAAAACACGTCCGGCGGGGTCAGGACCGCCGCTGCCGAGAAGATCAGTACAATGGCATAACGGCGGAATTGCGACAGTTTCTCGGCGGTCACAAGCCCGATACGCGCCAAAAGGACCAGAATCACCGGCAACTGGAAGGCAAGGCCAAAGGCGAAGAGCAGGGACATGGAGAGCGAGAGATACTCGCTGACCCGCGCCTCCATCTGGATGGGCAGGCCGCCTGCCGCGCCGCTCACCTCGAAACTCAGGAAAAAGGCCCAAGCCAACGGAAAGACAAGATAATAGGCCATCGCCGAGCCGAGCAGGAACAGGACGGGGCTCGCCACAAGAAAGGCGATAAAGACCTTCCGCTCCTCGCGATAAAGCCCCGGTGCGACGAAGCCCCAGATTTGCCCCGCAATCACGGGCAGGGCCAAGATGCTCCCGCCCCAGAACGCCAGCCGCAGATAGGTCACAAAGGCCTCGGTCAGGCCCGTATAGATCATCCGGTGCGAGTCATCCGCCCCCGTTGCCTGCGCCAGCGGTGCGACGAGAAAAGCATAAAGCTGTGGTGCAAAGAGATAGGCCACAACAAACCCGCCGAGCAGCGCACACAAACAAACAATCAACCTGCGCCGCAGCTCCAGCGCATGCACAAGAAGGGGTGTTCCGTCTTCGGGTGCAGGGAGATGAGGCTCAGTCGTCATGAGCGGCCTCGCCCTTTTTGCGGCGTTCTTCCTGTTCGGCTTCATAGCCCATGCGCTCAATGTCGTGCTGAACCGCCAGCATCATGCGCCGCGCTTTGCCCATCCATCCGCCAAGCGTATGCATGACCTTGGGCAGGTCTTTGGGGCCGATGGCCACAAGGGCGACCGCGCCGACGACAAGAAGCTCACTCCAGCCAACGTCTAGCATGGCTTACACGGGGTCTGTTGGCGGCAGGCGAGGCGTGTCGTCCGTGTCTTTTTTGTTTTTGTCATCTTCGCCGCTCAGCCCCGCTTTGAAATTGCGGATGCCTTTGCCCAGATCACCCATGACGGCCGGCAGCTTGCCCACGCCAAAGACGACCAAAACGACGATCAAAACGACCAGAATATGCCAGATGCTCAAACCCATGATGGTTTCTCCAAGATGATGACGAGACCGAGCCT
>JAQUHK010000016.1 GCA_028683655.1 Alphaproteobacteria bacterium | reverse complement strand
CACGGAGCGTGCCAAATGTCTTTTTCTATTTCTTTCAACGAGCTATTTGTTCCGCTCTCAGATCGACGGGTCGCGATGCGTGGGGCGAAACAGGCAGATTCTGCCTGATGGTTATTCCCTAACGACTTGTTAACTAAAATCGTTTCAGGTAGGAAGATTCCATGCCGTGGAAGGTTGTTGATCGGGGGAGGGTTCACCGTGGCCGAAGAAGAAGCAGATAAAGCTGCCAAGGAAGGCGAAGAAGGCCAAACCGAAGGAGAAGGTGAGGAAGGCCTTAACCCGCCCAAGAAAAAGCTTGGGAAAAAGATGATGATCCTGATCGCGGTTGTGGCCGTTCTGGTTCTGGCTGGCGGTGGGGCGGGCTTGTATTTCAGCGGCGTTCTGGGCGGCGGACACGAAGCGACAGCCGAAGGTGAAACCGGCGAGGCGGCAGCCTCAGGCCATGGCGAAAAAGCCAAAGCCGATGCCCACGGGGAGAAGAAAGCCGAGGGAGACTCCGCGCATAACGAGGATGAAGGCGCACCGACCTTTTTTTCGCTGGGCGATATTCTGGTCAATCTTAGCGGCGATGGCAAGCGGCCCAACTTCCTGAAGATTCGCGTGGTGCTGGAGCTGGCGGATCAAAAAGATTCCACCGAGATCGAGGCGTTGAAGCCCCGTATCATCGATCAGTTCCAAGTTTACTTGCGCGAACTACGCGTGGAGGATCTGCGTGGTTCGGCGGGCCTTTACCGCCTGCGCGAGGAGTTGTTGCTGCGTGTCACCGAGGTTGTCCAACCAATCCGCGTCCGAGACGTTCTCTTTCAGGAAATGCTCGTCCAGTAATGCCGCGCCGCATAGTGCCGCATAGTAAGGCGTGACAGGCGTTCATTTTTGCCTTAAAGAGAAAGGGGCGCAGCAAGGCCTTTGCTGCGCGTGGATTTTTTCGACTCTGACCTGATCTGCCGATGACCGACGAAGAGAAACCCGAAGCCGAAATGAGCGAAGAAGAACGGCAAGCCGCCGAATGGGCCGCTATGGCCGAAGGCGGTGACGGGGCCGAAGGCGGGGCCGCGCGTGTGCTCAGCCAAAATGAAATCGATTCGCTGCTCGGTTTTGGCGGCGAGGCGGTGGCTCAGGAAAACTCTGGCATCATGGCGCTGATTAACAGCGCGCTGGTCAATTATGAACGTCTGCCCATGCTCGAGGTCGTCTTTGACCGCCTCGTGCGCATGATGTCCACCAGTTTGCGTAATTTCACCTCCGACAATGTCGAGGTCAGCCTTGACCAGATTACGTCCGTCCGCTTTGGCGATTACCTGAATTCGATCCCGCTGCCCGCCATGCTCGCGGTGTTCAAGGCGGAAGAGTGGGACAACTCCGCGCTCATGACCATCGACAGCGCGATGATCTATTCGATTGTGGACGTGCTTTTGGGCGGTCGGCGCGGGACGGCTGCGATGCGTATCGAAGGGCGTCCCTATACGACGATCGAACGTAATCTGGTCGAGCGGCTGGTGCGCGTTATTCTGGCGGATGTCAGCGGCGCGTTCGATCCGCTCTCGCCCGTCACCTTCCGCTTTGACCGCCTGGAAACCAACCCGCGCTTTGCGACGATTGCCCGCCCCGCTAACGCCGCCGTGCTGGCCAAGCTGCGCATCGACATGGAAGATCGCGGCGGGCGTATCGAAATCCTGATCCCCTATGCCACCCTTGAGCCTGTGCGCGAGCTGCTCTTGCAAATGTTTATGGGTGAAAAATTTGGCCGTGACTCCATTTGGGAAACCCACTTGGGTAACGAGCTGCTCATGACCAACATGCATATGGACGCGGTGTTGGACGAAGTGAAACTGTCGCTCGGCGACATCATGAACTGGCAGGTTGGCTCGCGGCTTTTGCTGAATGTCAAAACAGACGACCTGATCGCGCTTAGAGCGGGTGAGGTCTCTCTTTTCAAAGGCCGGATGGGGTCCGTGAACGGCAAGATGGCTGTGCGCGTCGATGAAGTTTTGATGGAAGATACGCTTAAACAGGATTCATAAACGGGAGCGTGCGATGGAAATGCTATCCCTTCTTTTAGATGTTTCGTTGATCGGCCTTTTGCTGGTCGGGATTCGTTATGCCGTGAAATTGTCGCGCCAGCTTGGTGAGATGCGTCAGGCACGCGCTGAGATGGAGCGGTTTGTCTTTGATTTTAGCGCAGCAATCAACCGCGCCGAAACGGGTGTGCGTAATCTGAAAAACACGGCGCGATCAAGTGGCGACGATTTGGAGCAGCTGATTGAAAAAGGCCAGATGTTGCGTGATGAACTGACCTTTCTGACCGAAAGCGCGGATCAAGTCGCCAACCGTTTGTCCAGTGCCGCCACCACCGCGACGCGCGGCAGCGACAAACCGGCGCAACAAGTCTCTGCGGCCAAGCCCGCTTCTGCTGCGCCCCGTCCTGCGATGGCGGCCTCGCCCAAACCCGCTGTGGCACCGACGGCTCAACCGCTCAAGGACAAGGCGACGGTGGCTCTTGAGAAACAAAAAGCCTTGCTGGAAGAAGTCAAAAACATTGCCGCCGGAACGGCTCAAACCAAATCCGCCGCCGAGCGCGACCTGCTTCGCGTTCTCGAAAAGTTGGGATAAGTAAGTTGAATAAGGGGTTGCGTTCAGCATGATCGTTCTCCCCCCCCTGGCGGGGGAGAAAGCAAAATCTTAGGCTTACGAAGTAAGTCTTAGATTTTGCAAGAGTGGGGGTAAGGGGCAGCAGTGTCTTACCCCCTTACCAGTCAAGTCTAAGACTTGCTGTCGCAAGCCTAAGATTTGACGTCCTCTCCCGCCAAGGGGAGAGGAAAGAAACTTATAACTCGGATTAGGTAAGCGATGTCGTCCGTCTTCTCATCCTCCCGCCTTGTTTTGTCGCTGATGATTTTCTTCAGCGTTGCCATCGTCGGCGTGCGCCTCGATGACCTTTGGGACTCCATGGCCAAAGGCAAAATGTTCACGACGGTCCAGCAGGTTCAGGCCTCACCTGCGCTGGCCGCGGAAACGGCTTCCAAAGACGCGCCGAAAAAGGCAGAGCCTGCCGCCGCGCCTACTCCTGCTGGCCCCCCCAAAGAAGAAGCTAAACAGGAAGCTCCAATTACGCCCACCTCCTCTTCGCCCGAAAGCGATCTGTATCGCCAGTTGGCGGGACGGCGCGACCAGCTTGATAAACGCGCCTCAGAATTGGATTCGCGTGAGGCGTTGGTCAGTGTTGCTGAAAAGCGCATCGACCAAAAGCTCAAGGAAATGGAAACGCTCAAGGCCCAGCTTGAAAAACTGGTGGGACAAGCGGGTGCTGCCCAGCAAGCGCAGCTTGAAAACTTGGTCAAAATCTATGAGATCATGAAGCCCAAGGAAGCGGCGAAAATTTTTGAGTCGCTCGAAATGCCCGTTCTGCTCGGCGTGGTGCAAAAAATGAAGCCCGCCCGCACCGCCGCCGTCATGGCCGAAATGAACCCCGAGAAGGCCAAAGAAATCACCATCGCCCTGACCAAGCAAGACCAGTTGCCGCAGGTGAAATAGGGCTTGGCGACAAAGCGGGCGGCAATCTTTCTCGATTTTGGTCTCGCGGGAGAGATGATTCAGAAAATCGTTTTAGATCAACGGGTTAGTTGCGGTCTTCGATTTTAAGAATGTCGTTATATATCAATGACATAGCCAAAAAAGACTCCCGAACAGGCTCGCAAGCGTACCAAATCACGGCTCAGCTGCGTCACAGAGCCCTTTTTTGTCTCGAATCGTTGATTCTAAAGACATTTTTCTAAACCGAAAACGACCCTGCCACACCAAGCCCAACCAGGGCCAGCACGCCTACGGCGATACGGTACCATGCGAAAGGGGCGAAGCCGTGCTTGCCGATAAAGGCAACGAAGGTTTTCACGACGACAAGGGCCGAGAAAAAGGCGACGACAAATCCGATGGCGATGGTCAGGCCGTCATTGGCGGTCAGGCTACCGAAGTTTTTGTAAAGGTCATAGGCCGTAGCTGCGGCCATGGTCGGGATGGCGAGGAAGAAGGAGAACTCTGCCGCGACCTTACGCTCCACCTTCAGCAAGAGCGAGCCCATGATGGTTGCGCCCGAACGCGACACGCCGGGGATCATGGCGAGGCACTGGGCGAGGCCGATGTAAAGGGCTGTTTTGAACGACATGGCCTCGATCTCATAGGTATCGGGCTGGGGGGCTTTTTTCTCGATCCATAAAATGGCAAAACCACCGACAATCAAGGAAACAGCGACCACCCACGGGTTGAACAAGACGGCCTTGATGAATCCGTGTGCGACATACCCGATAAGCATAGAGGGCAGGAAGGCCAGCAAAACAGCCCAGATAAACCGGCGGGCGGCGGGGTCGGTGGGGGCTTTGACGGCTATCTGCCACAGGCGCTGGAAATAAACCGCGACGACGGCCAGAATGGCTCCGAACTGGATCACGATCTCGAACACATTGCCGGACGGACCCTTAAAGCCAAGGATTTCGTCCATCAGCAACAGATGACCCGTTGACGATACGGGTAAAAACTCGGTCAGGCCCTCAACAAGGCCCATAATGACGGCATTCATCCAGTCCATGGCACTTATCCCTTACATGATGCTCTAGCGGTGGAGGTGACGTGGCTGCAACAAAGAAAGAAACTGGATTCCCGCTTTCGCGGGAATGACGCAGGGGAGGGGGTGTTTTAAGTCCTTATGAGTCACCCCCGTGAAAACGGGGCCCCATTTCCTGCCTGTAAGTTAACGCGTCAGCTCCAAAGCCGAGAGGCCTTATACGCCATATTTCCGGCGAAAACCAGATTTATACGGCTCCGGCGGGGGCAACCGTTCGTCTTTATTTGACGCGCCGCACCAATCGTGTAGATTGTGCCCTGCCGTGAAGGCTATTACAGATCAAAGAGGTTTGAAGAGATGGAGACAAAGGGAATGAATGCCCCGTTGACGGGGGCCCTTATGGAAGGCAAAAAGGGCTTGATCATGGGCGTGGCGAATGATCGCTCGATTGCTTGGGGGATCGCGCAGGTTTGCGCGGCTCATGGCGCAGAGATCGCCTTTACCTATCAGGGCGAAGCCCTGCAAAAACGTGTGCTGCCGCTGGCCCAGTCGGTGGGATCGCCGATTGTCGAGCCGTGCGACGTGACGGACGAGGCCAGCCTTGACCGGCTGTTCGCCGTGATCAAGGAAAAGTGGGGTAAGCTGGACTTCATCGTTCATGGGATCGCTTTTTCGGATAAGACCGAACTGGACGGGATGTATGTGAACACGACCCGCGCCAACTTTCTCAAGACCATGGATATTTCTTGTTATTCACTGACGGCGGTGGCCCAGCGGGCTTTGCCGCTGATGGATGAGGGGGGCAGCATTCTGACGCTCAGCTATATCGGCGCAGAGCGCGTGATGCCGCACTACAACGTGATGGGGATCGCCAAGGCTGCGCTTGAGGCCAGCGTGCGCTATCTGTCCGTCGATCTGGGGCCCAAGAATATCCGTGTCAACGCAATTTCGGCGGGGCCGATCAAGACGCTGGCCGCCAGCGGCATCGGTGATTTCCGCTATATCATGCGCTGGAACGAGATTAACGCGCCGCTGCGTCGCAATGTCACGACGATTGAAGTCGGGCACTCGGCCTTGTACCTGCTCAGCGATATGGGCACGGGCATGACGGGCGAAGTGCTGCATGTCGATTCCGGCTATCACAATATCGGTATGATGGCGGTCGAACAGGCCGATGCTGTGACCGATTTGCTCAGCGGGTTCGTTTCCAAGCAATAAAAGGGCATCTTATGGCAAGCAATGGCTTTGGTTCCGTGTTCCGTTTCACGACGTGGGGGGAGAGTCACGGACCGGCCATTGGAGTGGTGATCGACGGGTGTCCTGCGCAAATCCAGCTGACCGAGGCCGATATTCAGCCGTGGCTGGATAAACGCCGTCCGGGGCAATCTTCGCTGACCACTCAGCGACAGGAAGAGGATCGCGTCAAGATTCTTTCCGGCACGTTCGAGGGGGTGACGACGGGTACTCCGATCAGCCTTCTCATCGAAAACACTGATCAACGATCCAAGGATTACAGCGAGATCAAGGACAAGTTCCGTCCGGGCCATGCGGATTACACCTATCACGCCAAATATGGCATCCGTGACTATCGCGGTGGCGGGCGGGCTTCGGCCCGCGAAACGGCTTGCCGCGTGGCGGCGGGGGCGGTGGCGCGCAAGATTTTGGGGCCTTCGGTTGTGATCCGCGGGGCGATGGTGCAAATCGGTCCGCATATCGTGGACCGCACAGAATGGGACTGGGCGCAGGTGGATCAAAACCCGCTGTTCAGCCCGAACGCCAAGGCTGCGGTCTATTGGCAAAATTATCTGGAAGAAATCCGTAAGTCGGGCTCATCCGTCGGCGCGGTGGTTGAACTGCACGCCGGTGGCGTTCCCGCAGGCTGGGGCGATCCGATCTATGACAAGCTGGATGCCGACATCGCCTCTGCCCTCATGTCGATCAACGCCGTCAAGGGCGTAGAGATTGGCAGCGGCTTTGCCAGTGCAGCCCTGACCGGCGAAGCGAACGCCGATGAAATGCGGGCGGGCGAAGACGGCAAGCCGGTTTTCCTTGCCAACCATGCGGGCGGCGTTTTGGGCGGCATTTCGACGGGGCAGGACATTGTCGCCCGCTTCGCCCTTAAGCCCACCAGTTCGATCCTCACGCCGCGTAAGACCCTTGACGTACATGGAAAAGAGACGGACATCCAGACCAAGGGGCGCCACGATCCCTGCGTTGGCATCCGCGCCGTCCCTGTTGGTGAAGCCATGCTCGCCTGCGTCCTCGCCGATGCGAAGCTAAGGGCCCAGTGTTCCTCTTTATAAAAAATTAAGACCCTCTGATTAAGGCTTCATTTACCCCTTCATTTTTTAAGAGGCAAAGATCATGCGCCAGAATTTTCTACGACTTTGTGCCCTTTCGGCCCTTCTTTGTTGCCAAGCCGTTCCTGCTTTGGCTGCGCCGTGCGTGCCCAAAAGTGGAGAACCCACATGCCGAGGCTTGGAATGTTCGGCGGCAGGGCTGGGCACGACAGTGATGGATTCAGACCAGCAGAACATTATTGCTTGCCTGTCCGACGGGGCTGGGCATATTTGGAAGAGCATGACCTCGTCAAATGCTAACCAGCGTTCGACTGTAACGCCGATAGCTGCGGCGGCTTGTGCCTATGTTAACGCTTCAGCAAACGGCGACTCCAATCACAGTTGCGCGATTCCCGCCAATGCGACGCACCTTAAAATTTCAACTCATTGCTCGGCGATAGGCATAGATGGCAGTGCCAAAATAAAAGGGGCCTTCCTGCCATCGTCTGAGCCCATGCCGACGACACTGCCCGCCTCGCTTTGTTTGGCCAAGGGTTCAAGCGGCGAAACGAATTCTAATGCGGGCTATTTTGTGGTGCCCATGCCTGTCGGTGTGGCAAGCTTAGAGATTTTCATCGAGAAGGAGGGCAATGTCGATTCGCGCAACGCCAAAATCGACATTCTGCCTTTGCTTATCCAGTAACACCATGTTGACCAGAGGCGTAAAGAAAAGAGCACAATGTTCAAAAAATCTGAACATAGGCTCCTCATGAAGAGTCAACTTTATCTGCCCTTTTTGCTCGGAGTGCTTGGTGTTCTTGTCTCTCCCTCGTGGGCTCAAGAGCAGAACGCATCCTTTGTGAAGGACTGTCCAAAGGTTACGGTGTTGTGGTTTGAGGGTTCTTCAGTCTTTGATAAAGATCACCCCAGACGTAAATACATTTTCTTTACTGACCCTTCTCCAAGGCTGGATGTACTACAGGTGGGGCAGGCTTTCACGCTCAAGGCTTCGGGGCCGTCTTTGGGGGTTATGGATGGCCTCTCCGCCAGTCCCGAATGGGTTTGTACCGATGACGGTATCGAGATGAAAGCAGAGATCAGCCGCTCTAAAAACTATAACGGATCAACTCTCTACAATCCCGGTACATGGTATCCTGAAATCACGGCTGAAATGGCTTTGCGTGATGCTGATGCTGTTGTTCATACAACGTGGAGCATGAAACTGGATGATGGGGCCGTTCTGTCACGGGCGACCACACCACCTTATGGCGAGCAAACCTATCCAGTTACCTTACGGGCTGCGCTCCGACAGAATAGATAGCGGCGATTTGATCCTATTCTTGGGTTGCATTCGAGTCATGCCCGTAAAGGTGGGATGACTCGATGCGACGCGATTTAGTTATTCAATCCTTAAGCCGTCCCCGCCGCAGGCTGGTTCATTTGGCCTTGCTGTTGTTGATAGAGCGCGGCGAAGTCGATGGGGTTGATCAGGACCTGCGGGAAGCCGCCGTCACGGATGGCATTGGCGGCGATGTTGCGGGCAAAGGGGAAGAGCAGGCGCGGGGCCTCGACCAGCAGGAAGATTTTGAGGTGTTCTTCCGACATGGCGGGCATACCGAAGATGCCGCCATAGGCCAGCTCAACGATAAAGGCCGTCGTCTTTTCCATCTTGGCTTCCAGCTTGAGCATCAGCATGACTTCATAGGCACCGCTTTCCAGCTTACGGGTTTGGACGTTGACGCCCATATCGATTTGGGGCTGGGTTTGTGTGGGCGCAAAAATCTGGGGCGCGTTCGGGCTTTCAAAAGACAGGTCGCGGACATATTGCGCGTGAACGGCAACTTGGGCGGAATCTTGCTGGTTGGCGGCTTCGGTCATTCTTAAAGGGTCCTTTCATAAAAAAGCGACCTTCTGGTTAGCAGCATTCGGCCTGTCGCGCAACGGGATAGAGCTGTTGCACAGAACAGTCACCCGCGCTAATCTGCCGTCCATGCAAGTTCTTGACATCATGATCTATGCGGCGATTGCCGCCTTTCTGGCCTATCGCCTGTGGTCCGTTTTGGGGCAACGCGAGGAGGGCGATGATACGTCTTCGCGGCCCAATCCCTTTGGGCCGGCGGAAAAACCGCGTGAAGAGGAGCAGGAGAAAGTCCTGATCCTTGAAAACAAGGGCGCGGCGGCTCCGGTCGTGTCGGCTTTGACCAGCGCGGGCCATGCGCCTACGTCGTTGGCTGGTGCGCTTGACAAGATCAAAGAAACGGACACGTCGTTTGAGGAAAAGAAGTTTCTCGAAGGCGCGAAATTCGCATTCCAGAAAATTGTTACCGCCTTTGCGGCAGGCGATCTGGAGCCCGTCGGCTGGCTTTTGGGGCCGAATGTCAGAGACCCGTTCGAGCAGGCAATCAAAGTCCGCAAGGAAAGAGGCCAGACGCTGGAGAACAAGATCGAGCGCATCGTGGCTGTCGATATTGTCGGAGCGCGGACCGAGGGCTCGTTTGCCGTTGTGTCGGTGGAGTTTGTGACGCATCAGGTCAATCTGCTCAAAGATTCCGAAGGGCGGCTTTTGGACGGCGAGCTGCACAAGGCCGAGGAAGTACGCGACACATGGACCTTCCGCCGCGACATGGGCTCTAGCAACCCGAACTGGCAGTTGGTCGAGACCGGCGCATGATTGAAGGCAAGAGGACAAGACGCTTTATGCTGCGCCTTTGTTGCGCGGCCATCTGTTTGCTTTCGGGCTGCGCCGAGAAAATGCCCGCTTCCGAAACAATCAGGCTTACACCAATTTCTTTTGCGGCTCTTGAGGGCTGGAATACCGCGAATGTTGCGGGGGCGATTCCTGCGCTGGCAAAATCTTGCGGTGTGCTGGGCAAGAAGGCTCCCGATGTCGGAATGGGGCCTTCCTATGCGGGCAAGGTGGCGGAGTGGCGGGAGCCATGCGCCGCACTGAAAACGGTGGGGGCTGATGATGGCGAGGCGGCGCAGGCTTTTTTTGAAACTTATTTCACGCCCTACCGGATCAATGACGGACAGGACGGGCTGTTCACCGGCTATTATCAGGCGCAGCTGCGCGGGGCCCTGACGAAAGAGGGGCCCTATCAGACGCCGCTGTGGCAGCGGCCCGATGACATGCTGTCGATTGATCTGGGGGATTTCCGTGAGGCCCTGAAAGGCCAGAAGATCACGGGCAAGATCAAGGGGCACAATTTAGTGCCCTATGACGATAGGGCGCAGGTCGCCGCCGGATCGCTGGACGGGCGGGCCAAGCCGCTGGTCTGGGTGGATGATCCCATCGGCGCGTTCTTTTTGGAAATACAGGGATCGGGGCAGGTCGTCCTCCCCGACGGCAAGCCGCTTTATGTCGGCTATGACGCCCAGAACGGGCATGGCTATACGCCGATCGGGCGCGTGCTGGCCGAGCGCGGGGCTTTGGGTAAGCCCGTGACCATGCAAAAAATCCGCGCGTGGCTCGCCGCCCATCCCGATCAGGCGCAGCACGTGATGAACCAAAACGCCTCGGTCGTTTTCTTCCGCGAGCAAAAGCAAGAGGGGGCCGTTGGCGCGCAGGGGGTGACACTCACGCCGCTTCATTCGATGGCCGTGGATCGCTCCTTTGTGCCGCTGGGCGCGCCGTTGTGGGTCGAGACAGCGAACAGGAAGACGCTGGTGATTGCGCAGGATACGGGTGGCGCGATCAAGGGGCCTGTGCGCGGCGATTTATTCTGGGGCGCGGGGCCTGAAGCTGAAGCGAACGCTGGCCCGATGCAGGAGACAGGCAAGGCCGTTCTTTTCCTGCCCAAGACAATCAAGGTTGAGCCATGAGCGGTGACGAAGATATCTGGGCAAGCTATGCTAAGGGCGTACAGCGGCTGGGGGAAAAAGAACCCGATCCGGTGAAAAAGAAGCGACCCGCGCCTCGCCCCAAGTTTGATGAAGAGCCCTTGCCCGCCGCATGGCGGGGCGAGGGGGAGACAAAGGCTGACCCGGGGCAGGCGTTGGCTCAGGCTTCGCGTGCTTCTGAAGAAGCCTTGCCTGAGTTAACACCTGTTGCCGCCGATCCTGTCCCCCCCGCGCCGCCGCCTCAGCCGATTTGGAAGAAGGAGCCGCTGGATTTGCGTGTCGAGCGCAACATGAGCCTTGGCGATGTGGTGATCGAGGCGAAGCTGGATTTGCATGGCAAGACGGAACAGGAAGCCTATGGCGTGTTCCGCGATTTTATCGAGCACAACCATGCGCGTGGGAAAAGAATGTTGTTGGTCATTACGGGGCGTGGTCAGGACGGCATGTCTGTGTTGCGCACCAACCTGCCCCGCTGGTGTGACGTGCGGCCTTTCTCGGATATTGTGATGGCTGTGCGCACCGCCGCGCTGCATCACGGTGGCGATGGAGCGTATTACCTTTTGCTAAGGAAACGCGGATGATGGATTATCATGCAATCGTTGGCGGTGCGAGCGTCGTGGGAAGCCTTTTTGCTTCACTCAAATATATCCGTGACGCGGCGGCGGGCCGGATCAAGCCTCATGCGTTCACATGGATTGTCTGGTCTTTGCTCGCGGGGCTTGGCAGTGCTATTGCTTTCATTGGCGGGGCCACGGTCAATGGCTTCGTGCTGGCACTTGGCAGTGCCATCAATTTCGGGGTCTTTGTGATTGCTCTGCGTTTGGGGACATCGCGCCCGACCAAAGCGGACTGGGTGATCTTTCTGGCAGCCCTGGCCATCATTCCTGTCTGGTTGGCCGCCAAAGAACCTTTGCTGGCGGCTATTCTGGTTTCGATTATCAATCAAATGGGCAGCATTCCGACGATGCGTAAGGCGTGGCACAGCCCGCAGGATGAATCGCTGGGGGTTTTCGCTTTTTATTCCGCCATGAGTTTACTCAGCGTTTTGTCCGTTACGCCTTTTACGCTTGTGACGGCTTTGTATCCAGTCGTCATTCTGGGCTCCAATTCGCTTATCTTCCTTGAGATTCTGGTGCGGCGGCGAAGTGTTCAGGCGGTCTGTGCAGACAGCCTTTGACATCTTGGGCGATGTTTGTTGAGATAATCCGAATTATGGGTTGTTGTGTCGTTTGCAAGAGAGGGGGATAAGACGCAGCAGCGCATTCCCCCTCTCCAAGAAAACCTATAACTCGGGTTGAGATAAAGAAACGGGAGGATTCACGATGGCCTATGACAGCAACAATATCTTTGCGAAGATTTTACGCGGCGAGATTCCGTGCAAGAAATTGTACGAGGACGATTTTGCGTTGTCCTTTTACGACATCAGCCCGCAAGCTCCCGTTCATGTGTTGGTGATCCCGAAAGGGCCTTATGAAAACCAAAACGATTTTGCCGCCCACGCTAGCGAAGCGGAGATGGTTGGCTTTATGCGTGCGTTGGGGAAGGTAGCCGAGATGGCGAAGCTGACCGAGGGCGGTTATCGCGCCATTGCCAATTGCGGCCTGAACGGCGGACAGGAAGTGCCGCACTATCACGTCCACCTTGTCGGTGGTGGCAAATTGGGACGGATGGTGGAGCGGGATTAAAGGCCGTGCGTTGGACCTTTGGCTCTGGGGCCGATTGGCGATGCGGCAGCGGGCCTTTGCCCTGTGAAATGGATGGCGTGTGCCGTCTTAAGTCCCATGCGACTTAGGTGGTCGCGCGATGGTTCAGTGAGGCCGCGAGCCAAATCGTGACCGCCTTGTAGTTGGGCGGCAAGAAATTTCGTGTCGGTGATTTTGTTGCCTGCAACAAAACCGCCAACGGGCCCGAACATTTGTGCGGGAGATATTTCTTCAATAATTGTCGAGATACCAAGAGTCATGGCCTGCCTCATTCAAATACCTTCAATCAATAGGTCCATTAAAGCGGAAAAACCTTAAGATCCCGTGAATAAGGCACTGCGGGCGCAAGGAAAAATCAATCGAATTTAAATCAAATTGTAGGGAATGTTCGGTGCCTGTGTCGCAAGACTTTGGCTTTAGCGAACTTCAGGGGCGTTGTGAAACGCCGCCCAAAAATCGAGAGAGCTGAAATCATTATGCGTAGGGCGATAGGCTGTTTTGGGGGTATTGTGACCGGTTGCTTCAAGCAATTGTCCGTACGTCAGCTCCTGCAAGGCGGCTGCTTCTTTGGCCAATATGCTTCTTCCTGCTGTTCTACTCATCTAAGCCTCGTCCTTTGAAATGACCTGACTGAATGATTGTGAAAGCGCATCCTGCGTCTGTTTGTCCTTAAGAAAATATTAAACCGCCAGCGAGATGAAAGCAATAAAAATGAATAAAAACAAAAGAGTAGAAAAAACAAGCTTAAGCGAAATTAAAACTTTCCTTTTTTGGTAGCAAAAAGGCGGACAGGAAAACCTGTCCGCCTTGATTTGCGCCGATTCGCGCCGAATTAACGTGAATAATATTCGACGACCAGATTGGGCTCCATCTGGACGGGGTAAGGCACTTCGTCCATCGAAGGAACGCGCACAAAGGTGCCCTTCATTTCCTTGTGATCGACGGTGATGTAATCGGGAACGTCGCGCTCGGTCAGTTCGGCGGCGATCAAAACGGTGGCCATCTGTTTGGCCTTACCGCGCAGTTCGATCACGTCGCCTTCCTTGACTTGATAGGACGAGATATTGACGCGCTTGCCATTGACCATGACGTGGCCGTGATTGACGAGCTGGCGCGAACCGAAAACGGTCGCCGAGAATTTCATGCGGTAAACGACGGCATCCAGACGACGCTCCAAAAGCTGGATCAGGTTTTCACCATTGTCGCCCTTGCGACGCATAGCTTCTTCGTAATAGCGATGGAACTGCTTTTCGCCGATATTGCCGTAATAACCGCGCAAACGCTGCTTGGCGAGCAATTGCGTGCCGAAATCGGAAGGCTTGGTGCGGCGTTGGCCGTGTTGACCCGGGCGATAATCGCGCTTGTTCAGCGGGCTCTTGGGGCGGCCCCACAGGTTGACGCCAAGGCGGCGGTCGATTTTATGCTTGGACTCTAAACGCTTTGTCATAGGACATTTCCTTCGTTTTTATTGTCCCGATAGTTCCGACCCCTCTTGGGCCAGACGGGACAGCCCGACAGCCTTTGACAAACGCCAAAGACGGGGATGCCCACATTCTCGGGAATGAGGCCTTATACCGAAAGAAAACGGGCTTTGTCAAACAGAGTCCGTGATAGTTAACGCTTTTTGATAGACTTCTTTGCGTTTCAAGCCTGTTTCCTTGGCGACGAGGTCCACGGCATCGCGCAGGGACAGGGTTTCAAGGGCTTGGCGCAGGCGGGCTTCGAGGTCGGGCTGAGCGAGAGGGACGGCTTGGTCAGGCCGCGCAGCAACCAAAAGCACCATCTCGCCCTTGGGCGGGTCGATTTCGGCGTAATGCGCGGCTAGATCCTCAAGCGTGCCGCCTTGGAACTCTTCATGCAGCTTGGTTAGTTCGCGGGCGGTGACGGCCTCGCAGGCGGGGCCTAGCCCTTCGGACAGGGCCGTCAGCGTTGTGGCAATACGCTGGGGGGATTCATAGAAAATCAGTGTGCCCGTGCCTTGGGGCAGAGCCTCGATGGCTTTGCGCCGTGCGGTGGGCTTGGAGGGCAGGAAGCCGATAAACGTAAAGCGGTCGCTGGGCAGCCCTGCGGCGGCCAGAGAGGCTAAAAGCGCACTCGCTCCGGGAAGAGGATAGACGGGATAACCCGCCTTGCGGCAGGCGCGGACGAGCCGATAGCCTGGATCGGAGATCAGGGGCGTGCCCGCATCGCTGACAAGAACAAGGCGTTGACCCAAGGCGAGTTTGGCAAGGGCTTCGTTGAGGCGCGCTTCCTCGTTATGGTCGTGACAGGTCATCATCGGCTTCGACAGGCCGAAGGCGTGTAAAAGCTTGCCCGTGACGCGGGTATCCTCGCAGAAAACAAGATCGGCTTCGCGCAGGGCCCACAGGGCGCGCAGTGTGATATCGCCCAGATTACCAATCGGCGTGGCCACGATGTAAAGGCCGCTGGGCAGGCTTGTCGGTTTACTTGGGCCTGCGTCTTGGGTAGGGTGGAGTATGGTTTGCGCCCATCCGGCGAAGTCGGGCTGGGACTTTTCTTTTTTGGTGCTGTTTGGGAGACGATCTGATGTCCCGTTTGTTGCTGCCTCGCCTGTCGCGGTCTTGCCCATCGTGGTCTTGCCCATCGTGGTCTTGCCCATCGTGGTCTTGTTTGTCTTGGCCATGCCTTGCGCTTGCCTTCCTGCTTGTCAGCGGCTGTTCCACTCTGGATACACAGGGACAGGGTAGCATGACAACCCCTATTACAGCGGCGGGGCGTCAGAAGGGCGTGATGGATTCTGCGGCGGCTCGTCGCGCGGCTGGTCCTGTGTCGGGTCAGGCAGCGGGCCAGAGTGCTTCGCTTGCCGCGTCCCAGCAAGCTCAGGCGACCCATCCGACATCGGTCAAGGTCGCCTTGCTGGCCCCGCTTTCCGGTAAAAGCGCAAGCCTTGGGCAGGCCATGGTCAATGCGGCTCAGTTGGCGGTGTTCGATATGGGGGCCAGTGCGTTCGAGCTGATGCCGCGCGATACGAAAGGCACGCCAGACGGCGCAGTGCAGGCCGCGCGTGATGCGCTGGGCAGCGGGGCCAACTTGCTGATCGGGCCTTTGTTCGCCGCCGATGTGGCCGCCGTGAAGCCGGTGGTGCGCGAGTCCGGTGTGAATATGCTGGCCTTGTCCACGGATGTTTCGCTGGCCGATACGGGGGCTTTTGTGATGGGCTTTGCGCCCGCGCCGCAGGTTGAGCGCGTCATTTCCTATGCGGCGGAAAAGGGGATCAAGCGTTTTGCGGCGATCCTTCCCGCCGGACCTTACGGCCAGTTGGTCGGCAAGACCTTTGAACAGGCGGTTTACCACGTCGGAGGCTCGATTGTGGCGACAACCTCGCCGGATAATTTGGAAAATGTGACGGCGCACAAGGACGAGATCGAAGCGATTTTCATGCCGCTGGGCGGCGAGATGTTGCACAAAACGACGGCGGCTTTGGCTCAGGCCGGGTTCGAGGCGGGGCGTGTACATCTTCTGGGGACCGGTTTGTGGGATGAGGCGGGCGTGGCCGCCCATGATGCCTTCCTTGTCGGCGGATGGTATGCTGCGCCAGAGCCTCAGGCACGGGAGTCTTTCATGAAGGCCTATGCCGAGACTTATAACCAAAGCGCACCGCGCTTGGCGACGCTGGCTTACGACGCGACGGCTTTGGCCGCCATGATCGCCCGAAACGGCGGGACGTATGATATCCGTTCTCTCTGCTCGCCTTCCGGTTTTGCTGGCCTTGATGGCATTTTCCGGTTAAAGGCAGATGGTGAAATTGAGCGCGGGTTGGCGGTTCTTGAAGTGGCTCAGGGTGCCGCGCGCATTGCAGACCCGTCACCCAACGATTTTCGTGGGCGGTAAGGCCCCAAGGAGAAACAGGTATGAAGATTTTGGTGACAGGTGGTGCCGGTTACATTGGCTCGCACACATGCGTTGAATTGCTTGATGGCGGGCACGACGTTGTCGTTTACGACAATCTTTGTAACGCCAATGAAGGCGTTTTGGACAGGGTCGAGCATATTACGGGCAAGCGGCCTGTTTTTGTGCGAGGGGATATACGCGACGCAGAGGCGGTTGAAGCGGCCCTCAGGCAGCATGCCTGTACAGCGATCATTCATTTCGCGGGCCTTAAGGCGGTGGGCGAGTCCGTTGAAAAGCCGCTGATGTATTACGATAACAATGTGGTGGGCACGATGCGGGTGCTTGAGGCCGCCGCGAAAACCGGTGTGCGCCAGTTTGTGTTCAGCTCGTCGGCGACGGTTTACGGCGAGCCAAAGTTTTTGCCCTTTACGGAAGAACATCCCACGGCGGCGATGAATCCCTATGGCAAGACGAAGCTGGCTGCCGAAGGGATGATCGAGGCTTTCGCGGTTGCCGTGCCGACGTGCAAGGTGGCGTTGCTGCGCTATTTTAATCCGGTCGGCGCGCATGAAAGCGGGTTGATCGGGGAAGACCCGAAAGGGATTCCCAACAATTTGATGCCTTACGTGACGCAGGTTGCGGCAGGGCGGCGGACGCATTTGAATGTCTGGGGCAATGATTACGATACGCCGGACGGCACGGGGGTGCGCGATTATGTCCATGTTGTCGATCTGGCCAAGGGGCATGTGCGCGCGCTGGATACAATGGCCGAAAAGGGCGAGAGCCTGACCGTCAATCTGGGCACGGGCAAAGGGTACAGCGTGCTTGAGATCGTCAAGGCTGTTGAGGTGGCGAGCGGCAAGACCATTCCCACTAAAATCGGGCCGCGCCGTTTTGGTGATTTACCAGCGTACTGGGCCGACACGGCCTTGGCGGAAAAGCTGCTGGGCTGGAAGGCCGAACGTGATTTGGCAGCCATGTGTCGTGACAGCTGGAACTGGCAGTCCAAGAATCCCGACGGGTATGTTTGAGTAAGTCGAGCCGATGCTTGTCTTGGCGGGATTGCTGCGTTTCTGATTATGGCGGCGAGTTTCCAGCCGAGACCTTGCTCCTTTATCGTCAAAGCCCCCTGTGGAGGTGGTCCTGCCGTTTATCTCGCTGTTTTATGCCGGAGCCACCGTCCTGTCAGCATGGCGCAGCTGGCGCGGCAAAGGCGGCCAATGGAAGTGGCGGGCTCAGGCCGCTGCCTGAAGGTTAATGAATTAACAACCATTCTTGGACCTAACGAAAGATTAACGACAATATGGTATATATTGTGAGCATTATTTGAAGAGCCTGATAAGCCGAAGACATGGTGTATTATGAAGAAAGGTGCTTTTTCATCGATGGTATTTGATCAAGGGCGTACGTCGTCAAAAGGGTGGTATGACGTCACGATTGACGAAGCTGTTGATATTCGTCGCCGACTGGAGCAAGCCGCTATAGAAGTCAGCGAAACAAAACCTATCGTTTTTTATCCGCATGAAATCCTTGCTCTTGGCAAGGATGACAGGCAACGTGTGAAAAGATTTTATGAGGTCGTGTATGACGGCATGAACTAATGGTTGAAAAAAAAGCCGGATCTTTTGGCCCCGGGACTCACCATATGAACTTTATGCGGTGTGCGTCCGCTATTGTCCAAAGTGCCAGACAGGGCGAGTTTAACGTTGTCTCTCTTGGCGGACTTGCCAAAATCGTTGTTTTGGGAGATCCGGCCAAGGAACGTCACCCCGGCGATGTATCTTTTGATGATGATGCGTGGCATGAGGGCGCGCATGTTATGCAGACCGTTGGGCTTAAAAATATCAAGGGATGGAATCGGGTGGATGAAAAAGGTCCGTCTGTGGCCGGCGCGGTACTTTCCGGCAAGCCGTTTTCAGCGAAAATGGTTGAGTACGTCCACAATTTCCATACGCAGGAACTTAACGCGGATACAGTGGCCCTGATCAGGCATGCGCAGAAAGAACAACCAGATGATATAGGGGGACGAGCGAGAATGCGCGCTGCCGAGTTTGTTAATTCCCTGTCCAGACTTAAAGACAGCCAAGAGGCTAAAGAGACTGATTTGGCCTATTCCGTGGGCTATGCCAACTTTTACTCTTTGTCGAAAATTCAGCATTTTGTCGGCAATGTTCTTGATCGGAAATGGGATTCGGTCAAAGAGGATTTAGCAGACCTGTTTGATAACAATGCGGCGTATAAGGCGCCAGCAGAAACCTATCGTCAAGACCTTTACGAAAAGCTTCATCGACAAGGGATGAAAGGGTTGTCTTCGGCAGATGTTTGTCATTTGTCATCGGCACTGGTCGCCAAACACAGGATGAGTGTTCAGCAGATTCGTCTGGTACAGGAGGTTTCTCTTGATACGGTTTTGGGGCGTCACACAGAAACAGAACGAATGTCACAGTCAGAGACGGCGTTTTTTGCGGCTTTCCAGAAATCCATGATGACGGGACTTCAGGATATCGAACGACGCCAGAGTGTTTTGCGCCCTCTTTCAGAGCGGAAGAAAAGAGGCCTAGATATGTGAGAACAGATTTGTTGATCCGGCGGTCAAGTCGGAACCAGACCAGGGCGGGCCATCCGCAGCGTGAGGAGGCTCACTTCGGCGCGGTTGCCGAGGCGGAAGGGGTAGAGGCTGGTGCCGACGCCTTTTGTGGTGAATCCGGCCATTTCGTCGCAGAACCATAAGCCTTCAAGTTTGTCTTTGTCACCCATGCCGCGATGATAATGGCGGGCGATTTGAGGGCCATGCGTGTGCCCTGTCAGATAAAGGCGATAGCCGTGATCGGCGGTCCATTGCGCATAAGGGCCGTTGTAGTGACACAGCATGATGCCGAACAGGTCTTCTTGTCCGGTCAGAGGGCAAATACGCGGGGAGGGCGTTTTTCTGGTATAAGCGGGATGAAAGCCGCCCAGAATGATGTGCCGGTTGTTATGGCTGATCTTGATGGCCTGACTTTCCAGACAATGGATGCCGACGCGGCGAAAGGCTTCGCCCAGCGAAGGGTGGTCGTGATTGCCGAGCGAGACGTGGATGCCATGGCGTGACGTTGTTTCGTCGAGCGCTGAGGCGATGTCGCGGGCGAGGTCATCACTATCTTCCTCTGTGCCTTGTCCTTTGCCGAAATCTCCGGTTGCAGCGGTAAGGTCGACAGAGAGACTACGGACTTTATCTTTCAGACGCGTGATTCCTGCCGGGTTGTTCTTGTGAAGATGCAGGTCGCTTAGATGCATGATGCAAAAGCCATCGAGGGCGGCTTCGGCGGGGCGCAGAACGGGGATATCGTGATGGCGCACGTCAAGCGGAAGATGATTGTCGATCATCCGCGCAAGGCGTGACGGTTCGATGCAAACTTCGCAAAAAGCTCGATGGAGCATGAGGGCTTTGTGTCGCCCCTCAAATCGGCCATAGAGGGCTTCGAATGCGGCGTATTTCTTCAAAATGGCTTGAAACATGGGACGAGCTTAGGTCGGTTTGTCCCAAAGGGGAAGAGAGGGGAATATGTAAGAAATACTTTCTCTGCCCGGAAAAGGCCGGTTTTATTGGAAATTTAAGGCTGGTGGGGGTATAGTGGTCGGGAACCTGCTTGTTGCGGGGAACTCTTTTTTCGAGGCTGGATGTTGGAGATTGTGGTTATCCGATAACCGGACGGCCTGAAAAGGCGGCGGTTATCAACCTGTACGAGTGATCGGCGGGCATCGTTGGTGCCTGCCTGATCTGTGCAACGGATACGCTTCGAGATCTTCACCATGAACATATCAAAATTTGAACAAAGGACCCTGCACGTCCTCGCGCAGGGTGGTCGCATTGTGCACTATCGTGATGCAAGGGCGCGCGTGGCGGCGGTTGAGTGCTATACCCGCGAGGGGTATGTGCTTGTGGATTGTACGGTAGCCGTGTTTAAAAAACTCAGGAATAAACGCCTGATTTCCTCAAAAGACGGCCAGCCTTATCGTGTCAACAGGGACGGCCTTAAGGCCGTTCGGTCGCAGCCTGACAACAGGTGACGGATGACCCTGATGATGGGCCTATATCCCGTATGACAGGCACCGGCCTTTTTGCTCAACGGATGCCTGTCATACGGGGTTAAGGGTGCTCTAAGCATGTGATAGGGAAATATAATGTGCGCTAAGATTTTATTCTGATAAGGGGGCGGTTGTGGTATTGAAACCCTTACGCGGAGCTGTGTTCGTTTATAGCTCAATCGGGCGATAACCTTTGCAATGGCTGCCGAAAGCTATCTTGAATGGCGCAAGCCTTCTGCGCGTGATGAAAAGCAAATCCTCGCGATTGTGGATTTGCTTGGGCAACGGTTCGTGAATGAAGTTGTTCAGGATGATTTGGTTCAGGTGGCTGAAATCCTGTTGCCCAAAGCCAAGCCAGCCAACATGAACCGTTGGATCATGCGCCCCGCTGCTTGTGTCCTTCATCATGCGGCCAATAACAAATGGTGTGATTGGCAACGGATTAGACTTTTTAAAGAGCCTCGGCCAAAGACCCGCGCCACGACGCCGGATGTTGCAAAAGCCCTTATCAAGGGAGCAACAAAACTTGTGCAAAAACTTTTCCTCCTTTGGCTCTTCAAGCATGGGGAGCGCGTGACCGATGCGGCCAACATTGAATGGGCGCGGATTGATTTTGAGGCCAAGACCTATCGGCACTATGAGCGCAAGAATGACAAATGGCGCACCGCGCCCCTTGATGATGAGGTTCTCGCGCTACTTCTTCAACACAAGAAGGCCTCAAAAGATAAAAAGACAAGGGAGCTTCCCCGCCATGTCTTCCCGTGGCGTTCCCGCCATAGCGTCTATAACTGGCTTATCCCTCTGCGTGACAGGGCAGGGGTGACCTTCACCCCTCACATGGCGCGGCACACGGTCGGAACCATGCTCAACGCGCAGGGGGCCTCTCTACGCACCATTATGGATCGCCTCGGCCACACGGACGTTAAAAGCTCCCTGCGTTATCAGGGGGGAGATATTGAGGTTGTCCGTGAGGCAGGGAAGCGGTTGCCGAGGTTGAGTTAGTTTTGGTAGGAAAAAATAGTTTTAAGTCTTTCATTCAGTTCCTCCGGAAAAAAGTACAAGTTCTCCCAAATTTCTTTAAGTTGAGGCTCATCAGGCCCATGAACGAGAACATTCCCATCTTGTTCAGTAATTCTTATTTCCCTTAGCATTGCACATGATGCATGTCCCGCCTTCATGCTCGTTAACAGCACATCCAGCATCATTCCATAATGCTTTTTTGTTAAATCTGCCTTGGATTTATATTTATGTATCCATCCCTCTATCTCGTGCATCTCTGTTTTGATGTAATCCCTCAGTGCTCTTAGGTTGGGGTGTGTGAATTCACAAAGGAAGCCATAATATGAATGCATTTTTCCTGTTGGTTCTTTGCTAGAAACAAAAGCATCAATGGCTGAAATAAGTTTAGATGTGGGCATCTTATCTTGTTCTGAAAACAAAAGACCATCTTCAAGCGGTGAAAATTTTTTACTCGCTCGGACTAAAGATGTACCAAGAAAAGTTATTGGAATGATGTCCCGTAAAACAGAGCTATCGTCTGTCTGAAACCATTTATTTAGTTCATCTATACACAGGCAAGCCATTCCTGCTGCTTCAAAATGACTTCTAATTAATGTCATTGCCGAAAGAAGTCGTCCCTCACAAATTTCAGACAGAATTCCTTCTTCAAGTTCTTTCATTTTTATAAAAGAGGCCTGTGATGAATGGCAAATCCACGCGTTGAGCATTTCAGGCGTAAAGTTTATCAGGGTTTTCTTTTTGCCCTTTGCGTCAAGAACAGAGACAGGCTCGTAAAATTGTTCAAGAACGACCGGAGCGGTGTAATTTCGTATCCTTAAAACCTCCTCCACAAGTAAGGAAAGTTCGGTGTCTAGCTTTCTGAGGCGGTTTTCTATCTGAGGCATTTTGCTTTCCTTTTCCGGAAAGAGACATAGCACAAAATCATGGGATAATCCTTCCCCCACTTTCCCCCCACTTTTGGGCGATGTTCTTGCAAAGTTCTGCATATATGCGCCGATGGTGTGATCGGAACATTCTGGAAAGACTGTTGATTTCATTGGAAAACTGGTGCTGCCGCGCGGAATTGAACCGCGGACCCCGTCCTTACCAAGGACGTGCTCTACCCCTGAGCTACGGCAGCTTCTGGTGAGGGAGGGTTTTGCCACACTCGTTTGCTTTGCGCAAGGGGGCTTTGAAAAAGAAAAGGGATTTCTGTGCTAGGCGTGAAGGTGTTTGAACGCAGGGCTGGAGGGGCCTTGATTAACCAAGGATAGTGTGGGTGTGGAAGGGGGGCATGAGCTTCACTTGGCGGGCTGCTGGGCGGCGAAGAGCTTGCGATTAAGTTTGAGGTAGAGGACGATTGCGCTTGCATGCAGGGCGAGGACGAGCAGCTGAAGGCCCCAGAAAAGGGTGCTATCTCTTTCTATGAGGCCCATTGGTACCAGCGCATCCGCGACAAAGAAGAACAGGGAGACGGCAATAGCCATCAGGATCAGCACGAAGCCATAGGTGCTGACGGAGAAGGATGGGACGGCAAGGATTGAGCGTAAGGCAGCCTGCGTTGGATAAAGGGTAAGGGCCAGTCCTGTGATGAGGCCTATCAAGAGGAGCGTGGTCGTCCAGAGGACGAAGGTCCCAATAATGTCCGTGGCTCCGGCAAAGCTGAAAACAAGGCAAATGCGCAGGTGATGGAGCGTGGCGGCGGTCAAGGTTAGCGCACAGGCGGTCAGCAGAAGTGAAAGCACTTTCTCGGCCAAGGGGGCTGTGGCTGAGACAAGGCTAGAACGCAAAGCAGGCAGGGCTTGGGCGATGGTTAGAAGAAGGACGATCAGTAGAGCGAGAGAGGCTCCTATATAGCCAATAAAGGGCACAAGCTGAGTGTGACTGAAAAGGGCGATATTGGCGAAGCTGAACCCGATCAGGGAAAAAGCGCATAAAAAAAGGGAAAGTCCAACTGGGTGAGGGGCTTGCTGGACCATTTGAGGCATTGCCGGATTAACTGGCGGGCGCAGCGGCAGGATAAAGTGGTCTTTATAGAGGCTGCCCGTGCGATAAGCGGCCCATCCCAGTACGGCAAGCCCGAAGGGGGAGAGGAAGTCGCTGTACTCAAAGGCCAAGGGCAGAAAAACGGCCATGGCAAAATAGAGCATCTGTAGGCCGCACAGGAAACAGACGAGTTGCGCCACTTGTATGGTGGCCGCCGTGCTTTTAACAAAGACGTTGTGGGCTGCCGTTTGTTGCCACAGCGAAAGATGACGCTGGTTCCACAGGGCAAGCTGGATGAAATCGTAGGTGAAATACAAGAAGCCTGCTGCCGGAAGAAGCGCGGCTAAAAGGTGGAGGCTGTTTCCGCTTTTCACTTGGTCGAAAAGAAGGCTGGCTGAAAGAAGCGAGGGGGCGTCGTGCGGGGACAGCCATGTGAGATAGAGCACAAACCCAAGAGCGATAGCTGCTGCGGCGCAAGCATTGAGGAAAAAAAGCGGGCTATATCGTTCGCCCAGATTACGCTTGTACTTCATGGAGTTGCTCACTAGGGTTAGGGCCGGTGACGATATAAACATGTTTTGTAGAGCTGGTCCAGCCGGTCATGAGGGAAGAAAAGTTTTATGAATGATTACGATGATGAAGATAGAAACGCGATGCCGCCTTGTTATGGTTCCGAAGGCTTTGACGGCATGCGCAAGGCTGGACGGTTGGCGGCTGAGGTTCTGGATTATATCACACCTTATGTGAAGCCCGGCGTGACGACGGGTGAGCTTGATTTGTTGTGCGATGCTTTTACGCGCGATCATGGCGGGGTATCGGCCCCAATGGGGTATCGCGGCTATCCGAAGGCGACATGCATTTCGTTGAACCATGTGGTTTGTCACGGTATTCCGAGCGATCGCAAGCTTGAGGAAGGTGATATCGCGAATATCGATATCACCGTTATTCTTGACGGCTGGTATGGCGACACGAGTCGCATGTTTTTCGTCGGCGATAAAATTTCTGTTAAAGCGCGTAGGCTTGTCGATGTGACGTACAAATCCATGATGCGCGGCATTTCTGTCGTGCGTGATGGCGCGACGATTGGTGATATCGGCCACGCGATTCAAAGCTATGTCGAGCCGCTTGGCTTTTCTGTCGTGCGCGATTTCTGTGGTCACGGTTTGGGGCGGTCGTTTCATATCGCGCCGTCCGTTCTGCATTATGGGCAAAAAGGACAGGGCTTTGTGCTGCGTGAAGGCATGTTCATCACGATTGAACCGATGATCAATGCGGGGAAGTTTGGCGTCAAAGTTTTGTCTGATGGCTGGACGGCGGTGACGAAGGATCGCTCACTTTCTGCGCAGTTCGAACACTCGCTCGGCGTGACGAAAAACGGTTTCGAGATTTTCACGAAGTCGCCTAAAGGCGATGATTTCCCGCCCTATGAAGACGAGAAGGCATGAGTGATCGAGCGGAAGAGTCCTCACGCGCCAAGGCGCATTATGAAGGCCACCGCGACAGGCTGCGTGCCCGTCTTGTTGAAAAGGGCACAGAGACGCTGGCTGATTATGAGTTGCTTGAACTGCTTCTCTTCGCGGCCATTCCGCGGCGCGATGTCAAGCCGCTCGCGAAAAAGCTGATTGCCGATCACAAAGATTTCTATGGTGTTCTGACGGCCTCACACGCGCAACTCACAGCATCTGGCTTAAGCGATAACACTGCGTGTTTTTTATGCGCCGTTGGCGCGGCGGGGTTGCGTAGTCGCAAAAAGACAATCATCAATCAACCCATCCTCAGTAGTTGGCAACGTGTTGTCGATTATTGTCGTCACGCCATGGCGCATGAGTCGAAAGAGCAATTCCGTTTATTGTTTCTTGATCGGCGCAACCGATTGATCGCTGAAGAAGTGCAGCAACGCGGC
>JAQUHK010000119.1 GCA_028683655.1 Alphaproteobacteria bacterium | reverse complement strand
GGGGGCCTTATAAAGCGAACTGTCCCGATAATGGCTGATCGCCAGCCGGATCAAAACGCCCAAAATGGCGGCCACCGGCACCGCGATTAACACCCCGACAAAGCCCAAAAGAGCCCCACCGGCAAACAGCGCGAACAAGATCCAGACCGGATGCAGACCGACACGATCCCCCACCAGTTTCGGTGTCAAAACATAGCCTTCCATAATCTGGCCGAATAAGAAGACAGCCAGAGTCAGGCCAATCGACCCCGCATCGTCAAACTGGATAAAGGCCAGCACCATGCTGACCACAAGCCCGAAGCTTGACCCGACATAGGGAATAAAGGAAAGCACGCCCGCGATAATGCCGACCGTCGCGCCATAGCGCAGGCCCACCAAGGACAAGCCGACGGCATAGATCACCCCAAGCGACAAACACACCAAGGCCTGCCCGCGCAAAAAGCCGGAAAGGGTCCGGTCAATTTCGCGGATGGCGCGGCGATAAAGGGTGTGTTGCTGTCGCGGGATCAAGATGTCCACCGATCGGGTTACTTTGGGCCAATCTCTTAAAAGATAGAAGGCTACCACTGGCGTTATCACAAGGAGCGTGATCACGTCAAACACAGCAAAGCCACGCGTCAGGATATTGCGCAACACACCGCCAGCCCACGACACGGCATTGCCCGCATAATCGCCCGCTGCCTGTCGCAGCGTTTCGACATCATGTGGCGATAGTTTATGAATAAGATCATAAAAATAGGGCATGATTTTGGCCCTCACCGTTTCAATTGTTGCGGGCATCGCCTCAATCAACGCCGCCCCCTGACTCTGCAACAACGGGACGATTAACAACAGAAACAGGACAACCGCCAGAATAAAGCCCAAGAGGACGAGAACCGACCCAAGCCATCGCGGAATCCGGCAAGAGACCAACTTGTCCACCGCCGGATCAAGGAAATAGGCGATGGCAGTGCCCAGCACAAAAGGCAGCAGCATCGGTTTCAACAGCCATAAAACGGCCCCGAAAAAAAACAGGAAGATCAGCCAGAATTTCTCCGCTGACACGGGTTGTTTAGGTGCACTCATAAGGTTCCTCCTTCATAAACTTCCCATCCGCCACTGGCCCCTTGCTGCAAGGTCAGCCCCTTGGTAGCCAGTGTCGCTTTCAATGAGGGAATATCGCCGCGAAACTCGATTTCGGCATGGATAAGGCCCCTTGTCATGGTGACAATATTGGCCCCGCTGACTTGCGAGGCTTCCTTCATCTTCTGGCGAATTTTGTTCCATGCCGCCAAGGACGAAACCGGCACATCGACGGGCAAATAGACCGTCGGCCCCATCTGGGCCTGTGCCGTTGCACTTTGCCGCCAGGCCCGCTCGGCCTGACCGATCACCTGTTTGGCTCCGTTCGCCAAAATCTCGGCCTCGCCCTTGGGCGAGGAGATCGGCGGCAAATTGAAATGATGAGGTTCTTGAAGCAACCCGTTTTCATCAAACCGATGAACCTCAACCTTAGGCGCGATCTTACCTGCCTGATCCTCTAAATCTGCCTCTAAAACAGGAACCAGAACGCCATCGGCACCGTATTTTTGCATCATCGTGCGCATTTTATCGGGGTTTCCGGTCAGGGCTTCTTCGGGCGTAATCTTGGTCACGTCGTCCAGATCACCTTCGGGAATAATCATCGGCACCAACCCGGCGTTTTTAGCCACCTCTAGCCAAGCCTGATGCCACGGGGTCGTTTCCTGCCATAAAATCAGCCGGTCCTTGCTTTTGAGCACAGGCAACACAACAACCGGCTTGGCGCGGGCTTCGACAAAATTTATGCTGCGTCCCGCTAAAAAATGGCGGACGGCTTCAGGCTTGAATTGAACTGTAAACGTCCCCGTATAGCGCAAGCCTGAGGCATATTCACGTTGCACATCAATGGATTGAATGAAAGAGGCCACAACATCGTCACTTGCCTTGGCCGCCTTCTCCGGCACCCCAAGCCGGTCAAGCAACATGATAAAGGCGTGCCGCTGGGCTTCGGCAAACGCCTGATCCCGCGCCTTGGCCGCATTGCCAGAGGCGACATCGACAATCACATCGGCGACCTTGTAAACCGCCGACTCTTCCTGTGCCTTCACTGACGATGTCAGAAAAAACAAGGCTAAAAACAAAATCGTCATAAGCCGCATTGCAAACCTGCCCGTTTTCGCTATTCTATCCCCACTCTCTTACCCTCTTTTTTTGTAACCAGCAACTTTGACCATACCATGACAGAGACAAACACGCCCTCCAGCAAAGACGCCTATGCCCGTGCAGGGGTCGATATTGATGCGGGCAACGCCTTGGTCGAAGCGATCAAGCCGCTGGCCAAAGCCACCTCGCGCTCGGGAGCCGACGCGGCTTTGGGCGGGTTTGGAGCCCTTTTCGACCTGAAAGCAACGGGCTATCAAGACCCCATTTTGGTCAGTGCCACGGACGGCGTCGGCACCAAACTGCGTGTCGCCATCGACTCCGGCCTTCACAGCACCGTCGGGATCGATCTTGTCGCCATGTGCGTGAATGATCTGGTCGTCGCGGGGGCAGAGCCGCTCTTTTTCCTCGACTATTTCGCCTCTGCCCATTTGGACGTCGAAACGGCCCGCGCGGTTGTCTCGGGCATCGCGGAGGGGTGCAAACAAGCTGGATGCGCCCTTGTCGGCGGCGAGACGGCGGAAATGCCAGGCATGTATGAAGGCAAAGATTACGATCTGGCCGGTTTTGCCGTCGGCGCCGTCGAGCGCGGCCAGATTTTACCGCGCGAAGATATTGTGGAAGGCGACATCGTTTTGGGCCTTGCCTCCAACGGTCTGCACAGCAACGGGTTTTCGCTGGTCCGCCAGATTTTTGCGCAAGAGGGTTTGTCCTTCACCGACACGGCCCCCTTCGACCCCTCGCGCACCGTGGCACAGGCCCTTCTGGAGCCTACCCGCATCTATGTCAAACCGCTTTTGGCTGCGATCAAGACGGGCCACGTCAAGGCCATGGCCCACATTACCGGCGGCGGGCTTTTGGAAAATATTCCCCGCGTTTTGCCAGACGGGATTGGCGTGTGGCTCAGCGCGACAAGCTGGCCCGTGCCCTCGATCTTTAAATGGATGGCGCAAAAAAGCGGGATCAGTGCCAAAGAAATGGCGCGAACCTTCAATTGCGGGATAGGCATGGTCGTCATCGTCGCCGCCGCTCACGCCGATACAATCACCGCGCTGCTAACCGATGCCGGAGAAAAAGTGTACCGGATTGGCGAGGTTGAAACCAACCGCTCCGAAAACCGCGTGTCCTTGCAAGGCATGAACGAGACGTGGCCATGCTAAAAGTCGCCGTTCTGATTTCCGGGCGCGGCAGCAATATGAAGTCGCTCGTCAACGCCTGTCAGCAAGAAGGCTTTCCCGCACAGATCGCGTGCGTTATCTCCAACAAACCAGAGGCTCAGGGCCTTGTTTGGGCCGCCGAGCAAGGCATCCCCACCGCCGTGGTCAATCACCGCGATTACGGCAAAGACCGCGAAGCGTTCGAAAAAGCCCTGCATGCCGAAATCACAAAACACGGTGTCCGGCTTGTTTGCCTTGCCGGTTTTCTGCGCCTTCTGACCCCGTGGTTTGTCACGCAATGGCTTGACCGGTTGGTCAATATTCACCCGTCTTTACTGCCCGCCTTTCCGGGCCTTCATGTCCAGCAAGCCGCCATTGATTACGGCGCCCGCTTTTCCGGTTGCACCGTTCATTTTGTCCGCTCTGAAATGGATCATGGTCCGATCATCGTGCAAGCCGCTGTGCCGGTTCTCGCACACGATACCGAAGACACGCTCGCGGCCCGTATTCTGGAGTTCGAGCACAAGATTTACCCGCAAGCCCTGCGCTGGATCGCCGAAGGCCGCGTAAACGTCCATGATGAAAAATGCTTCATCGCCGACGTCAACGCGCCGCCAAGCACGATCAACCCCTGCTCCTAAAACAAAGGGCCTCCCTTTTCAGGAGGCCCTTTTCTTTTCAGTATTCGACAAACTTATACTAACCCGTGAATGAAAAGACTCACGATCCCTCTAACGTCATCGCGCGGACCCCGCACTTGATGCGGGGGACGTGGCAATCTAGCCCCCAAGTTTCCAGCAGGAAGACTGGATTGCTTCGTCGGCCAAGGCCTCCTCGCAACGACGTCGTGGGGTAGTTCATTCCTGGGTCGGTATTAGCCGACGATCTCGATCTGGCTGAAGAAATAAGCGATTTCGATCGCCGCATTCTCTTGGCTGTCAGAGCCATGAACCGAGTTCGCTTCGATGCTCTCGGCAAACGCCTTACGGATCGTGCCTTCATCGGCGTTGGCCGGATTGGTCGCGCCCATAACCTCGCGGTTACGCGCCACGGCGTTTTCGCCTTCCAGAACTTGCAACACGACTGGGCCCGAGGTCATGAAGGTGCACAGGTCGTTGAAGAAAGGACGTTCCTTGTGAACGGCATAAAACCCTTCCGCCTGCGCGCGGGTCAAGAGGGCGCGACGCTGGGCAACGATGCGCAAGCCCGCTTCCTCAAGCTTGGCGTTGACTTTGCCCGTCAGATTGCGGCGCGTGGCGTCGGGCTTGATAATCGAAAAAGTACGTTCAATGGCCATGATGGTTAACTCCTGTTAAGCTTTTCTGTTCGGCCTTATACCGCCCGCGCTTGGTTAACACAAGCTCTGCTTGCGGATGAAAGGATTTATCAGGCGTTGCAACCCGTTCCTTTTCCTTGTTAGGATAAACCTTGCGCATTGCGGAGAAGTATCATGAAACAAGAACATAACTGCATCCAGTTTCATTGCCCGAATTTTTGGGGGGTCTTTGTGGGGTCGAAGGAAACCGATCCAGCCTATATCGTCAACGCCAAAACAGCGAAAGATGCGGAAGCCTTGGCAACAGCCGCCTTTCGTAAAACACACAAAGACACGACCTTTTTTGCCGCCTCTCTTGCGGTTCAGCCCTTTACGCCCCTTTCCCTTGCCGGATGCGCGGGCGGACTGTTTTCAGATTTTGTCGGCACCAACGCTTCGCGGGAAGAGGTTTTTGTTCCTTTGCGCAACAGAAGGGGCAGCGTCGTTGATGTGGATAAGCTTGGGGGGCGTGTTGTGGCGGCCATTTCAACATCCCTTATGCTCCAACGCATGACCTCGCGGACGACCATGCCTAATGATGAATTAGACCTGATTGCGCCGGTTCGGGTTTTCAACGCCCCCATCGTCGATGTTCACAAGCAAGCGAGCCATCTCCCAAATCCACGTTAGGGATGGGGCGTTCTTGTTTCAAGCAACGCGCCGGTGTCACCAACTTTCGTGATTTTTGGTCTCGCAAAAACGCGACGGCACAAAATCGTTTTAGATCAAAGGGTTAGACTGAGTCTTCGATTTTAGGAAAACTATTATAGATCAACGGCTTAGTCTAAAAAGACTCCCGAACAGGGCCGCGAACGTACCCGATTAGGCCTCGCGCGCCCCACAGGCCTCTTTTTTCCTTCGATTCGTTGATTCTAAACGGTTTTTTCCAAATCAAGGCCGGCGTCTACGGCCTTCTTTCTTGAAACTAAATCGCCGCGTTTTTGGAGTTGATTTTGCGCATGGGCTCGACCTATGGTGCGGGCATCGCTCCCTTATTTTCAATGAAGAGGTTTTTCGATGAGCACATCTTGTTATATTTCAGACCTGAGAGCTTTTCATGTTCAAATTGGTGCTCGCGGTACAGACCCCGCCAACAATCTTCTCGTCCTTGCCGCCGACACCGCCGCCGCGCGCGCGGTCATTAATGAAGTTTTGGCTCCCGCGGATGCAAAAGCTACGGCAGTAACGGAAGGCAACGACAATCTGGCTTTCTTCCTCAAACAAGGTCGTATTGGTTGTTTGGCCCGTCAAACCGAGGACGGCAGGATAAAAGAAATGTCGCTTACTTCCCCCCGCGCTATCCGCTTTGCTCAAAAAGTCTTGGAGCTGGCGAAGAACTAAGGTTCCGCGTCACGCCTTTTTCGGCAGCCTTGCCAGCAACGGGTCCATGATCCTTGGGGGC
>JAQUHK010000118.1 GCA_028683655.1 Alphaproteobacteria bacterium | reverse complement strand
GTTGAGCAATGTGATGAGATTGAATCCTGCGAGTCCGATAAGGACAAACCACACTGGCTCGTGAGGTGCCAGGTACATGGCAAGCAGGGTGATGAGAACAACCGCGTAGAGCGTCCAGTGACGGACCATTCTCCGCTTGGGGCTGATTTCTCGTGCGATGGACTCCACGATCGAGGCCTCTTCAGCCACTACACACCTCTCTTCTCAGAGGCGGTGATGGTCGCTGCGATCGCTCCGCTCTCCGTCTCATCGAAGCGGAGAGTGAAGAAGCGGGTCGTCAGAAGGATGTCTTCCTCCTGCTCGTTCTCTGCGAGCATCGAGACTGCGGTGTAGAGTGTGTCCTCAAGAAGTTCTCGATTGTCCTCGTACTCTACATTGTCGAGTTCGATCTTGATTGACTGCTTGGCGATGTTAGCCATGTTTTCCTTTCGGTTGAAGTTGATTTTGTTCATTGTAGGTTACTTAGGCTCGAAAGTCAAGTAAGCCTGAATCGTGGATGCTCCATATGCCGGATGCCAGTCGAGACTATTGATAGCCTCCCAACTTTCTTCGCTGAGCGGAGTGTCAGTGATGTGTGCGGTGCCGAGACACGCCCTCACTGGCTCACCAGCCCTGACTTCAATGGACTTTGGACCTTCAAAAGAGACCGGGATCTTCTCCGGCTCATCCTTGCCAGCCTCAGGCTTGAAGAGATTGCGGACCTTCTCAAGGTCGCGCTCGTTGCCTACCCGCTTAATCTCATCGTACAGGAAATGGATGGCCTTGACGAGGTCGTCAGCCGCGTCGTTATGCTTATTGCTCTCGTCGTCCAGTCGGCAAGATCTCGCGACGTACTGCAGGGCCTGTCCGCCGTTAGAGGTTAGGTAGCGGGACAGTTCGAGAGGCTGTGCGCCGTTCGGGAACTGGTAGTACTTGGGGGTGCTCATTAAAAGTCCTTCCATGCCTTGTTAAAGTCGTCGGTCATTTCTCGGTGCCTGTCTCCAACCTCATTGAACTGCCGAAAGACAGCCACGGCAACAGCAATAGAGATCGCGATACCAACAAGGAATGCGATGATTAGGACGATACCAAAGACCGTCCCTAAGATTTCCAACATTTAAATCTCCCGTCTTGGTGGGCCAACCTTGCGAGAAACAAGGTCGAACCATGTATCTGTCATTGAGTACTCTCGTGCTTCATCTCTCTGCTCTTCGAGAGTCTTTGCTTTATCCTCCGGACTGCAGAACCAGATCACGTCTCCTTCTCGGTCCTCCACCCCGTACTCTTCGGTGAAGTCTTCGATTTCCCACTCTAGGCGGATTACCTCCTTCTCCAGTTCTCTCTTCGCCTTCCTCTCTTCGTTGGCGCATCTACGCCAGAAGAGAAGTTCTTTTCTCAGCGCTTCTATCTGCACTTGTTCTGCTGTCATTTTTCTCCTCTCGATCGGTGTTGGTCTCATTGTACATCACATCCCCTTGCGTGTCAAGCCTTCCGGTGGCTCCATATCGCCGGGGAGGATGATGTCGTCTTCGATGAGGTTGTTGAGGACTTCCCCGCCCCACTTGTCGGCCTTGTAGAGGCCATCCTGTAGCCGTTCGATCTGCTCGGCCTGGGAGATGGTCGTTCTTAGTAGTCGGGAGATATTGGCATTCACATCATAAGACTCCGCCATAGGGAGCCATTCCCGCGCCTCGGCCACACTCATGCGGTCACTCATGTGTGCCCTCCTTTCGTGATTCGTAGAGGGCTTCTGCGAGGGCCATACGGTGGGAGCGCCAGGCCGTGATCCTCTCATCGCGGAAGATAAAGGCTTCGAGCGGATCTCTAGGGGTGGGCATTTCTGGTGGGAGGACGTACCACGGGTAGGTGCCGGAGCGCCCGTCCGGGTATACGAGTTTCCGCACTCGCCACTTGTCGAGTCTCATACCTTATCCTCCGGCACCAGTCGGGACACGGGGGTAGCGTCGTAGGAGTCGATAGTCGTCAGTCCCTCACGACTGGTGGTGAATGACCAGTGTGCGTGGAGCGGCGAGTACCAGTAGACGGCCTCGTAGTGGGTGCCTTTGTAGTCGATGAGCCACGCCTGGCCGGGTTCCGGTTCAGGCCCGTCCTCCGGGCGGGGCGGGTCGAGGGCTTCCTTCGGGGGATTGGTCTCCAGCGCGGTACGTAGTGCCCGTTCTGCGTCGCGCCACCGCTTCACACCTTCGTAATCCTGTGCGTCGATGTGGTATTCCTTCTCGTCGCGGATAGCCTTCATGAACATATCCCAGAGTGCCTGGCCGTAAAGCCCTTCCTCTACCTCCGGGGTATCCTTCGGCCACACCATGCGAGGCAGACCCGGGAGCGGGGTGAGACTGTCGGGGTGGACACAACTAACGGCCCCTTCCGGAAGGATGATGTCGGCGGTGGTCTTGCGGGCCTTGGTAATGACCACCCGGATAGGGGGATCGGCAAACGAGTGGTCGAAGTCCGCCTGCATCCACTGGCACGCTTCCCTCTCTTCACGGGTCATATCCGCTAGGGTTCGGGGCTGCGGGACTTCCGCCTGGCGCAGCAAATCCATCTGCCACGGTTCCAGGGAGAGGCCAAGTTGGCTTTCTGCCCATTCATTAATCTTGTCGGCTGTCCCTGCGGGCCATTTGCGTTCCTTGTTCGTGGTCATTTCTTCTCCTGGTGGGTCTGGATATAGGCGGACGCTGCAAGTGCTCGGGACAATGCGAGGGCCGTAGTGGGGTCCTTAATGGGGGCGTTGATCTGGACTAGTCGGATGTTCCCGTTGGGGTACAGGCGCACAATCCCCTGATAGGGCTGCTCCGGGTCGGGGATATTCCACTCAAGCGTCCCGTCCTCATCTGCGTGGTTCGGCTCCGGCAGGTCTGGAGTGAGGAGTCCCGCGTCAGCGAGGGCTGTCACGGCATCGAACACTCCAACGCCGTCGTCCTGATTCTCAGCCAGGTCGTTGAGTAGTCGAAGGGCACGGTCCTGGTTCGTGGTCATTTGGTGTCCTTTCGGTGGTCGATAGCGGTTTGCAGTTTCGGGCCTGGCTGGGGGTTCCGGTCCAGCATCCGGGCAATCTCGCCAGCAGGAACCACGGTGCGAGAATCGGCGCTCATTTGGTGTTCGTTACTAGTGGTCATCTCTTATCCCCTCTAGGCTGGCAAGAACCTTCTTGCCAAGTTCGTTCAGTCTCGGACCTTCTCCTCTGACCGCCTCTTCCCAATCACACCATGCGAACATGCTTTGGGGGTAGGGGAGGTCGTCGAGGTTCGGAGGCGGAGTGATGTGGTCCATGCTGTACAACTGCTCGATGATCGGGTCGTTGAGCATACTTCTGTTGATCGACTTCCCACGTCCCAGCCGCCTTAGGGCCTTCCTCTGGTGGTAGTCGAGATCTTCGGCTTTTATGTCGCTCAACTCTTTTCTCCTTGGATTTCGTCGTACGGTGCGTCGTGCCAGCGATCGTAGATCTCGTCGCAGCGACAAGGATCATTATCGCATATGTGGCAGTACGTTGTCAAGTCTTCGTCGTCACTCTCGAAAATGGTCAAGGTAGTCCTCCACGTCGTAATCTTTGTTGTCAAGGTGAATATACAGCAGAGACAACCCGCAGGCTATAGAGAAGGAGATCAGCAAGAAAAACACGATCTCCATCACAGGTCCTCCTCCTTGGCCTTCTTGACGACGCTCCATTTTCCACACTTACGGGTGACAATGTCTGCGTCGTAAAACTCGTGGATCTTGCTGAGATGGTCAAAGTCTGTTGTCTCTCGGAAGATTCCTCCGGTTCCGGTCCGAAAAGCGAACCAGTCGGTCAATCCTTCCTTGTAGCGCTGCTGATGCTCGTAGGTGGCTCGTCGCTCTTCATCGAGCGTCTTGGCGAGATCCATCGCCGCGTCGAACCATTCCTTCGCGGTCTTGCCATTGTATGTGTCAGCCATTCTTTTCGATCTCCTTGTTGGCGTAGTCCATGATCTTGTTGATCGTCTCCTTGTGCGATGAGAGGTGGTAGCCGAGAGAAATGAATAGCGCCTGTATTGCTTTGTCCCGATCCTCTTTGTCGTGCCGCAAGAACTGTACTAGCGGGTCCATGTGGTTCCTTTCTGTTTGGTGTTCCTACATTATTGCATATGGGCGCTCTCCTTGTCAAGCCCTCGTTCTTATGGGCGCGGTATGGGCGCTCTATGGGCGCTCTATGGGCGCTCTATGGGCGCTCTATGGGCGCTCTATGGGCGCTCTATGGGCGCTCTATGGGCGCTCTATGGGCGCTCTATGGGCGCGTATATTACGGAAAGAAAACGCTAACTTGACATCTGGCTTTGGATGTGTTTTAATGTTTTCACACCTAAAGAAAGGAAGATTATGGAAACCCCTCAGGAAGCCCGTGAAGATGGCCTTCGCGCTCCTATCCCTCAGCCCGTCACCCTAGAAGAAAGAGCCGCTCAAAAGATGGTCTCAGTCCGGATCGAGCACATCAGAACCGAGACAGAGACCCGCAACTACTACATCGACGAGAGCGAGTTTGTCCGCAAGCATGGCTGCAGCCTTGATGAGGCACCCTCAGAATTAATCAGCCTCTTCTGTGAAGAGCATGTCCTCTCAGGAAAGGCAATTATAGGTTCTAAGGAGGACTCTTCCAGCGAAGAGGTGCTGGCTTCGACTGACACATTCCCTCAGAGCGAATTTAGATTCTAACAAAAAAGCCCTCCGGGGCTTTTTTTTGTTCTAAGATATAATTACTATTTACTTACTATTTACTTACTATAATTACTATTTACTTACTATTTACTTACTATATAATTATTATATAATTATTATATAATTATAAAGAGATATAGGCATGTACACATATACCGATAGGTATATGTTATCAAAAAGAAGTTAGGTTAGGGTAACCTAACCTACAAACTAGGTCTTTAAAGGTACTACCTTTAAAGATGTTACCTTTAAAGATGTTACCTTTACTGAGATATTTTATATCTCAGTACACATAACGCGTGACGCGCGGAACTACCCTATAAGGGAAGTTGTGTCAAGGCTTTAACAGTGTGAGATACGACATATTTCTAGGGCTTGCTT
The DNA here is from genome assembly GCA_028683655.1 of Alphaproteobacteria bacterium. Lineage (GTDB taxonomy): Bacteria > Pseudomonadota > Alphaproteobacteria > UBA9219 > UBA9219 > UBA8914. Next base: position 1,011 of record JAQUHK010000118.1, on the reverse strand, counting down.
TCGGCTTGCCGTTGTTGCATACTGAGTGAGCACCACAACGGAACACAAAAAAGAAAAGTTTTTAGGGGTTGACACTCCGAAAAACATGATGTAAGGTTAAGGCCAGAACATCGAAACGAGAGGAAATAAAATGACCGGCGAAGAATGCCTACAAGTCATCCGAGATCTGGCAAAATCTCAGGGGTCTTATGGGAGGCTGCTGAGAGAGATCGAAACCGCTGACAACCGAGACGAGATCGTCGAAGTTCTGGATAACGCAAACTTCAACGACGCGGTTGATCTGATCCTGTGGATTGAAGGGTAAGAAAATGATTATCTACGTAGCAAAGGGTCCGATAGGTTCGGACGGTAGGCCCGTGGGTTTCTATGTTGGCCTGGTCTTCGCCAACTACAATTTCTCCGGGGAGTTTCATGAGCAGGGAACTAGGCTAGATACCGGTGAGCCGGTCATTGTGTCCACCGGCGACGACCGGCGACCGCTAGAGCAGCGGACATACCTAGTAACGGAGGTTAACGGCCCGGGGGCCTTCGCCCAAACTTACCCCGGGGAGTTTCTGTAAGTAGAACACCGTTTACCCCCTAACGGGGGTGGCCGGGATTGTGTTTACAGAACACAACTGCTACACTAAAGACATGCCAAACAGAGAGAGATCAAACATGATCCGCCCCATCAGTTTTTCCCTTGTCCAGGCTTTTGTTGAGAGTGCCCTGGAAATGACCGGCCACCCCGACGACGTGATCGACTACGTCACCTATAAGGGGGTTGTGAGGGTCACCCGTAAGGGTAAGCGGTTCACGTTCAACGCCCCGTACCTCAACGCCCCGGTTACTTGCTCCGGCAAGGATCTGGAAACCACCCTGCTCGCCGTCGCATACTAACCCCGTAAGGGGCTAGGGTTTGACACCCTAGCCCCACCACGGTAGGGTTAAGGCCAGAACATCAAAACGAGATCTGAGGAGATCTAAAATGAGTACCACCCCAACCGCCCTGGACGAGGCGACCGCTATGTT
>JAQUHK010000117.1 GCA_028683655.1 Alphaproteobacteria bacterium | reverse complement strand
GCAACGGTTCCTCGGCAGGGCCAGAGGCCATAATCAAAACCCACTCCATCGCGTTGCGCAACTGGCGCACATTGCCGGGCCACGCATAAGTTTGAAGTGCCGCAATCGCATCCTCACCCAAAACACGCGGCGACAGGCCCAAAGCCTCAGCCGCCCGCGACAGGAAATAGGAAGCCAGCATAGGAATATCCTCACGCCGGTCGGCCAAAGACGGAATGACAATCGGCACAACGCTGAGGCGATAATACAAATCCTGACGGATCGTGCCCGCCTGAAGATGCGCCTGCAAATCCTGATTACTGGACGCCACCACGCGCACATCAACCTCGACGCGCGTCGTCCCGCCAACGCGCGTAAAAACCTGCTCCTGCAAAACGCGTACAAACTTGCTTTGCGTCTCAAGCGGCATGTCGGTCACTTCATCCAGATAAAGCGTGCCGCCGTGTGCCTGTTCAAACAAACCGATCTTGCGCCCCTGGCCGCTGGCATCGCCCTCGACGCCGAACAGCTCCATCTCGATCTGGTCGGGCCGCAAAATAGCGCAATTGACGACAACAAACGGCCCCTGTACCCGCTTGGAGCGTTCATGCAACGCGCGCGCGACAACTTCCTTGCCGCAACCCGATGGCCCGACAATCATCACGCGACTGCCTGTCGGCGCGACGCGATCCACGATCTGGCGAACCTGAGTCATCGCGCTAGACTTGCCAATCATCTCGGCCTCGGGCCCAGCCTTGACCTTCAACGACTGATAGTCGCGCTTCAGCCGCGCATTATCCAGCGCATGCCGAACCTGCAACACAAGTCGATCCGCCTTGAACGGCTTTTCGATAAAATCATAGGCCCCGCGCTTGATCGCCGCGACAGCCGTTTCGATATTCCCATGACCGCTGATCATGATCACGGGCACATCAGGCATGTCCTTGACAATCCGGTCAAGAAGCTGAAGCCCGTCCATCCCGCTGCCTTGCAACCAGATGTCCAGAATAACCAGACTGGGGCAACGCGCCGCAATCTCGGCAAGTGCCTTTTCGGCGCTCGACGCTTTACGCGTTCTGAAACCCTCGTCATTCAAAATGCCTTCGATCAGAAGCGCGATATCGGCTTCGTCATCGACAATAAGAATATCGCTGGCCAAATTTTTGTCTTTGGTATGAGAGCTCATAGCCCGTCTTTGTCCCCTTCAAAAAAGAACAACCAGAATCAGTCACGTTGCCATGCTACCAGATTTTTTCTTTTCCGCAAAAAATGGTTTTCAATTCTGTAAACCATGCCGAGGCCATGTCAAGGTCACAACCGCACCGCCACCCTCACGATCAGTGAGGAATAAGGCTCCTTTATGGTCTTCCATGATCTTTTTGACAATAGCCAACCCCAACCCCGTCCCTTTGACCCGCGTGGTCATATAGGGTTCGGTCAGGCGTTCGCGCTCTTCAACCGGAAGCCCGCGCCCATTATCCGCAACGGAAAGGCGCACATTTTCCGCAACGGAATCGAGGGACAGCGTGATTTCTCCGCGTGGCAGCTCTTCCCCCTCTGCCGCCGTCCGCCCCTCAATCGCCTCGGCAGCGTTCTTTAGTAAATTGGTTAACGCCTGAACAATCTGGCGGCCATCGCAATCAGCAAAAAACTTCGCTTCGGGCAGATTCTGGCTGTACGAGATATCTGAGCGCGTCGAACTTTGCAAAAACAGCGTCTGACGGCACAGGTCGCGCAGATCATTTTCCCTGATAACCGGCGTCGGCATCCGCGCGAAAGACGAAAACTCGTCCACCATCCGGCCAATATCCTCGACATGCCGCACAATCGTTTCCGTGCAGGTTACAAAAACATCGGGGTCTGTCGTGATTTCATCCTTGTATTTGCGCCGTAACCGCTCGGCAGAAAGCTGAATGGGCGTCAACGGGTTCTTGATCTCGTGCGCGATGCGCCGCGCCACATCGGCCCAAGCCGCCTTGCGTTGCGCCGACACAAGCTCGGACACATCATCGAACGTGATGACATAGCCGTTCACCTCTCCCGCTTGCATATCTGGCGCAACCCGCACCAAAAGGGTGCGCGTCGGCTGGCCCGTCCGCCGAACCTCCACTTGCCCGTCCGACAACCGCGCCGTCGGCGGCATGGATTTCAACAGCGCATCAATCTCTGGCGCAATGACATCCAGCGAATGGCCGGTCAGAGCCTCGGGGTTCGTAATCTCGAAAAAAGAAGCCGCCCTCGCGTTCATCATATTGACCTTATGCGCAGCATCAAGCCCGATCACCCCCGCCGACACGCCAGCCAGAACCGCCTCGGTAAAACGACGACGCAAATCAAGCTGGGTATTCGCCTCCAAAAGTTCGCTACGCTGCGCCTCGATCTGGCCCGTCATGCGGTTGAACGCCCGCCCCAGAGCCGCCAGTTCGTCCTCACTGTGCGCCTGTCCGTCCACCTCGACCCGCGCCGCCAGATCGCCGCGCCGCACGCGATCCGTCACGGCAATCAACGCGCTGATGGGCCGTACCAGCGTTGTCGCAAAGTTGAGCCCGATCCAAACCGCCGTCAGCAACAGCAACAACGCCACAACGACAAAGATCAACGAGATCATCACGCGAATACCAGAGCTGTGCGCCTTCAAATTATGATACTCGTTGACGGCCTTCTGGGTCTTTTCCATATGCTCAAGAACCTTGGGCTCCACCAGCCGCCCGACGAACAGATAGGTATCAACGAAATTGTCCAGCCGCAGCAGCGCGCGCACGCGATCATCATTATCGCTGACCACCAGCACCACATCGCCCTGCCGCGCGCGTTCCTTCATCTCGTCGGTAATCGGCTCGAACGATAAGGCAAAGGTCAGCCCCGACCGCGCGAGAATCTTGCCTGCGCCATCAAAAACAATCACCTCGGTCAGCGACCGCAAATAAGCTTGAGCCGACACCGTCTGCGCGAGGCGCATCGGGTCTTCCGACAAGCGGACCGCCTGCCGGTTCAAATCGTTCGCCATCGCCAAAGCATCGGCGCGCAGGACTTGCTGGTGCTCCTTCAAATAAGCCTGAGCCACCTGCTGGGACTCATCCAAAGCCGTGGACACCCGTTCGGAAAACCACGCCTCGACACCGAAATAGAAAAACACGGCGGCAAACATCGCGACCAAAAGCGCGGGCGCAGCCGCCAGCATCGTGAACACAGCCACCACGCGCACATGAAGCCGCGAAGCCACCTGATTAACGCGCCGCTTCATCCAGATATTGTAAATCCGCCGCCCGACAAGCACCCCAAGCAACAGCAGAACGGCCAGATCAAACGCGAGCAACACCCCGACCGTCGTCGGATCGTTCCCGAAGAAAGGCGAGCGCGTCAGCGCAGCATAAGTCGTAGCCCCCAACCCCAGAGCAGCGACAGACAAAAAGACAGCCAGCCTCTCCACCCACTTCCCGCGCGAAGCTCCCAAGGTCCGGCCCAGTTGCAATGTCAGCTTCACCGTGCCCCCCTTTCTAAAACCAGCCACCGCCTTTTGGGCGCGGCAACCTCTCTCAGGCCAGGCGCACACAACTTCTGTTGCAATGTCAGCCTCACCGTGCCCCCCTCCCTAAAACAGACCGCCGCCGCTTGGGCTCGGGCGGTTCTCTCAAGCCCAGCTCGCGTAACTTCTTGCGCAGCGTATTGCGATTGATCCCCAAAAGTTCGGCAGCCCTGATCTGGTTGCCGCCACAAGCCTCAAGAGCGATGGACAGAAGCGGAAGCTCAACCTCCTGCACGATCCGCGCATAAAGCCCCGCCGCCGGAAGCCCTTCCTCATGCGCCGCGAAGTAAGCCTGCAAATGTGCCTCGACCGACGAAGCCAACCCCTCGCCGTTCAAACAGCCGCCTTTGCCTCTATCTGCCCTCTCCATCCGCTTCCCCGACCGACCTTCCTCTTCACAACAACACAACCTGTCCTACTAAAGAGCGAAGACCTAAAAAAGTGAGTCATTCCGGCGTAGGCCGGAATCCAGTCGGCCCGCGTCTGCGGGCCAAAGAGTCTTATGCGCGGCGGACGCCGCGCACCTAGACTCCGGCTTTCGCCGGAGTGACACAATTTGAAATAACAACAAAAAGTTACAACCAATCTCTGAGACAACAAAGCTCACACCCCGTCCACCAACGGCTCGAAAAACCGCTTGAGCAATTCCCGAACCTGCGCAACTTCGCCCGCATGATTAACCGCCGCGCGAAACTCCGAAGCCGCAGGCAGCCCCTTACTGTACCACCCCATATGCTTGCGTGCGATCCGCAGGCCCGCATAGTCACCATAAGTGGACACCATATCCTCAAAGTGGGCAAGCATGATCTGGTACCGCTCGGCCAAAGGCGGCTCTGGCGTCTTTTGGCCCGTCGCCAGAAAATCCATCATCTGGCGCAAAACCCAAGGACGGCCATAACTCCCCCGCCCGATCATAATCCCATCCGCGCCCGACAGCTCCAGCGCAGCGAGCATATCCTCTTCCGTCTTGATGTCGCCATTCGCGATCACGGGCAGCCGCACCGCTTCCTTCACGGGACGGATCAGGCTCCAGTCCGCGCTGCCATTATAAAATTGCTGACGCGTGCGGCCATGCACGGTAATCATCTGGATGCCCGTCTCTTCCGCGATCTTGGCCAGACGCGGGGCGTTCATGCTCTCGTGATTCCACCCAAGGCGCATCTTCAGCGTCACGGGTACGCTAGAAGCCTTGACCACCGCCTCCAGAATCTTCGCAGCCTTGACCTCGTCACGCATGAGGGCAGAGCCCGCCTCGCCGCTCACAATCTTCTTGGCGGGACAGCCAAAATTGATGTCGATGATCCGCGCCCCGCGATCGACATTCAGCCGCGCCGCCTCGGCCATCACGATCGGATCACCGCCCGCGATCTGCACCGCCAGAATGTCGTCTTTTCCCGCAGGTTCAATCATCTGCAAGGTTTTCTTCACCTCGCGGATCATGGCTTGCGAGGCCACCATCTCGGAAAACACGAGCCCCGCCCCGAACCGCCGCACGAGCGAGCGAAACGGCCTGTCCGTCACCCCCGCCATCGGCGCGAGCAAAACGGGCACGTCAAGTACCTCACGCCCCAAGCTTATCGGCCCAAGGCGCGGCGGCATCTTCATTTCCTGATTTTCCTTTAAATCACCCATGGGTGGGACATAGCACCTGCCTAAAAAAGAGGCAACAGGGCGTTAGGGCGTTAGTTCTGTTTTGTGGCTTGCTCCCTGAATTGTCCTGAGCTTCTCAGAACCTCTTTTCATGAGAACGGCCCCTATTCCTCCCACTAGCAAACAGAATCCTGTAGCAAGAGCGACATCACCCCCAGACATCTGCAAAGAAACAAACTTATGAGCGTCAACACATTTGCCTATATAGCCACCTAAACGCTCCCCCAAAGCATAGGCAGAGATCCCTACGACAGCATAAACCCTCTTAAAGTTAGATTGTGCTGCATTCCACGCTTGGCAAATCTCATTATTCTTAGACGTTGCTAGTTTCTCGCCAAACGCCTTGACCCGCGACAAATTCGGTATAGCAAAGCCTAACAAGCCTATGGCAAGACCAAGGCCAACCCCCATCCCCACTTCGGCACAGGGGAGACGAGGCAAAGATGTCGCGTGGTAAAAACCCAGCCCCGATCCAAAGGCAAACAGTCCAGCGACCAGAAGACCCACACCCCATTTCAGCCCTCTGCCCGCCAAATCCCACGCATTCTCAATCGGCTTCTTGTGCTTTTCTGTTACATTCTCGGCCATATCTCTATTCTGATCCTCTTTATGTAAATAACCAAAATCTTACACTTCTCTTTATAAATCAAAACACCGAACTCCGCCTCACCGCGCCAGCACCTGCGCCGCAGGAGCACTTGAATAAGCAGGTCTCGACCGCTCAACCACCAGCTTGACCACCGGCACCTTTTTCACGGCAACCTTTTGAAGATTTGCTTTAACGAGCCCACCCAAGTCACTGGCTTTCTTATAAAGAACCCCGCCGACAACAACGGCACCGGCAACAGCGGCCCCAGCCGACCCCAGCAGATTGCCCGACAAACACCCAAGCGACTCCCTAATCGTCACCATCTTGTCCCAGCACGGGGCCAGCGCGACACCGAAGAACTGAGCGGCAACGCT
>JAQUHK010000116.1 GCA_028683655.1 Alphaproteobacteria bacterium | reverse complement strand
TGTTGCCGCTGAACAGCGCGTTAGAAAAACCGTAAAAGACGGATCCGCCATAAAGCCATAGATAAGGTGTAGGCTAGCTAAAGGCGGCTGCATAGCAAACGGCGGACAGGAACTCACCGATGGCTCCGGCGATCAGCGTGCCGCGCCGCCCCCATCTGTCGGACAGCAGGCCCGTTGGAATCTCGAAAAAGGCATGCATGATGTTGGCGAGCGCAAAAACACTCATCGCGGCGGCATAGGAGCCCGTGATGGACTGGAAAACAAGAACGGCCACGGGGAAATAAAAGCGCAGTTCGGCAAACAACTCGCTGATGATCAGCAGGTTGATATTGCGCCGAAGGGCGCGTCGCGCAGGGCGTTTGCGTCTGGGGTGAAAGAGCATCCCGCCTTTGTAGAAGGCTGTCTTGCGCCTGTCACGCTTTTTGGTGGAGAGGGGCTTTTGCCCCTCTTTTGCTGCAAAAGAGAAAAAGGTCCTAAATCGGGTTTCTGAATGCCCTTTAAGCGCGCTGGGTTGAGGCAGGAGGGGGCTCTATGGCGTTTTCCCGTTTTGTTCACGTTTTTTGGTTAATCGAAGGCCAGCTGAGGCCGCTGGCTTGAAGGAAGGTGTGCGCGGCCTCTGGCTGACCCGTAAAGGCGAGATAGGACCCATTGCGGCGGCCCTCTTTGCCATAGGCGAGGGGTGTCCCGTCGGGGGTCATCAGCTGACCGCCCATAGCGCGGACAAGGGCGTCTCCGGCGGCGGTGTCCCACTCATAGGTGACAGAGGTGCGCAGGAGGAGGTCGGCCTCGCCACAAGCCAGAAGCGCGAGCTTATAGGCGCTGGCATGAATAAGGGGCTCGGCAATCACGCCGTCCTTTTGCCAAGTGTCAGTGGGGTGAGCGGCAGCATCGCGCAGGCTCAGCAGCAAGCGCGGCGGCGTGTGCGGGACGGTTGGCTGGACGGGGATTGTTTCGCCTTGGCTAAGACGATGAAGGCCCAGAGCTAGACTACCGAACACCATATCGTCGCGGGCAGGCGCGAAGATCAGGCCGAAGACGGGGATGTTATCGACTAGGAGCCCTATATTGACAGAGAAATCATTGCGCCCTTTGATAAAGTCGCGCGTGCCGTCCAGCGGATCAACGAGCCAGTAGGTGGAAAGGCCTGCCTCGCGGGTAGTGGCGTTTTCTTGCTCTTCCGCGATCACGGGCACATCGGGCGTAAGTGCGCGCAGGCCGTCCAGAATAATTTCTTGTGACTCTTTATCGGCGCGGGTGACGGGGGAGCCATCATCTTTTTGCTGAAGGTTCAGGCGGTCTTGCTCACGCAGGTGTAGGGCGCGATGTCCGGCCTCCCGCGCAATGGCGCAAAGGGCGTGGGCTGTTTGGAGATTGATCATGTTTTTTTTCCATACCGTCATGGCGAGGCGCGTAGCGACGTGGCCATCCAGACTCTCTTAAACAAAAGGGCTGAAGAATCTGACAATAGACATCTTGCATAACCGAAGTGAAAAAGAGAAATGGGATGCCAGCGAAGGCTGGCGTCCCATTTGTTTTTGCTGAACCGTTATTGCTGGTTAGCAAGAGGTCTAATAGCCCTTCCTTTCAACATCGCTGGATCGCCACGTCGCTACGCTCCTCGCGATGACGAAACTATATTTTATAGAGGGTTACGCTTCCTTCTTAAGGCCAGCTTCCTCGATGGTGTCGTCAAGCTCCATCACGTGTTCGTTGATCTTGCTGATCGCGGAGATGATCTCGTTCATGATCTCGGCCTGCTTGTCATCGGTCGGGTCGCTGCCATTACCGGATTGCATTGTCTCAGCCGCTTCGCGCAGCTTTTTGTCCATGACGACAAGGCGCGTTTCAAGCTGGTCTTTTTGCTGGATGACGATCTGGGCCAACTGGTCGTGCATCGCTTCGATTTGTATGACGGCTTCGTGCCATTCGTTATGAAGATGTGCCATGACGTCTTCGGTCTGCTGGGCGATCAGGGCCTTTGTTTCTTCCATATTGATGCCGTTGCCCGAGGCCGTCACGTTGAGCTTGCTGGGGTCAAGCTGCGTGAGGGTTGGTACAAGCTGGCCCAGCTGCCCCGCCACGGTGCCGAGTGTGCCCGTCAACTGGCCAAGCATGCCAAGCCGCTGCATGACGCTTTCGACTTGTTCGGCGATGGAAGAGAGCTTGGTGAAGCTTTGCGCGGCGAATTGCTCCGTCTTGCCAAAGGTCGCCGTCGCTTGCTGCTCGAAGCGGTTGCCGATGTCCGCCAGCGTTTCGGTAAAGCGCGTCCGCGCGGTGGCCAGCTTGTCCTGCTCGCTCTTCAATGAGGCAATGGTCTGGGTCAGCGTGGTGGAGGTGGAGGAGGCGTTTTGCGCCATCACTTTGCCGTGCGAGGTCAGCTCGTCGATGCGGGCTTCGGCGGTCTGGGCTTGCTGGGCGATCTGGACTTCTAGACGCTGCATCAGCGCGTGGCTCTTCTCCGCGAGGCTTTGAACCGCGCTGAAGCTAGACTGGCTGTTCTGGTTGACCGAGGAGAGGAGCTGGTCGTTATTGGCGCGCAGTTCGCTGAGCAGCGAGCTGATCATGTTGCCGTCGCGGCGCACCTGCGTGGTCGCTTCGCTCATCGCGCGCTGCGCGGCATCGAAGCTGGCGACAATCGACTCCATGCGGTGGGTCGCGGTGACGACTTGTTCGCTCAGCCCTTCGTGGCGTTCGCAAATATTGTTGACGGCGCGTTCCATCTTTTCTGCGCTTGTTTCGGTCCGCGCGGCGAGAGCCGCCATGTTTTCCTCGGCATTGACGGTGCTGGCCAGCCTGTTTTCGGCGCGGGTGATGATTTGCTGAAGGTGGTTTTCCCCACGCCCCAGATTCTCGACCGCCTCGTTAAAGCGCACTTTGACGGTCGTGGTGGTCTCATTCAGCATCTTGCCACTGGCTTGCATCAGGTTCAGCGCAGCGAACATGCGCTCGCCCATCTGGTTGGTGGCATTGGCCAATTGCTGAACCACCGTGTTGCTTTGTGCGGCGTTGTTGCGCACGGCTTGTTCGGCTTTGACAAAGGTTTGCAGGGAGCGCGAAATCTGGTCGCCCGCCAGATGCGTGACTTCGGCCATTTTCTGGATGCGTTCTTGCATATGCGGCACGAGGCTGGAGACTTTTGCGTCGGTTTCTTCCTGAGCCTGCGCCATGTTGGTGGCGGCGGCGCACAGCGTCTGGGTCAGGTGGGCCATGGCTTCGTCATGATCCGCGCTTTGCATCTGGACATGGTCAAGGGCCATGCCGAGCTTGGCGAGGATAGAAGTCAGCATGTCCTGATGCGCGTTCATGGTGCCGGTATAGCCAAGCGCATTTTGCTGGGCGCGTTGGAAATCCTCGGTCATCGTGCGGGTCATGGCCTCGAACAGCGACCGCGCCTCGCCTTCAAAGCGGTATTTGACAAGCCCTTCCTCGGTTTCGATCGCCATGTCGGGGATGGCGTTGAACGCAAGACGCGCTTTTTCAATCGTGCGGGCCAGATCACCAATCACGTCACGCCGTTCAAGCCCCCAGACGGGCGTTTCCATATCGCCTTGAGCCAGCGACTCGATGCTTTGTCGCAGAGCCAGCAAAGGCTCGTTCGTCTTGTCGCGGGTCAGCGCGAAAGCGGCAATACCGCCGATCGCGAGGAGCAGAAGGCTGCCCCATGTTAGCGTCATCAGAAGGAGGCTCCACGTTTTTGCCTGATCCAGCAGGGTCGTGCGCTGGCTGGCCAAGGCCGATTGCAGGCGCGTCTCAAGCGTGGAGAGCGAGGCCGAAGCGGTCAAAAGGTCGCCGCTCGTCAAGCTTGTGGTGGGTGATTCCGCGTTTTCGGCTTTTTGGATCAGGCCGTCGAAAAGGCTCAGGATCGCCGTCATATCGCGGCGCGTGGCGTTGGAGGCCCCTTCGCCAAGACGCGTGATGGTTTCCCGCGCCGTTTTCAGATTCATGCGCATATCGCCGAGCGCGGCGCGGTCGTGGGTTTGCATAAAGGTTTGGGCTGCCCCCAGAAAACCGCTATAGCCCAGCGCGAGGACAGTCTTTTCGTACATCGACTGCTCAGGCGCAAAGGCACTGTCGGGCGCGGCGAGCATCGTTTCGCTGCGGTCCAGCTTGTATTTGATATAGGCCGATCCCCCCACCATCGACAGGCATAACGTCACAACAAGCGCGGTCAGCAGGACGGCAAAAGAAAAACGGCTTTTTGATGGGGTAGGTGTGGATGCCATGACTTGCCCTGAATGAAAACCAAGAGGAAAGAAAACCAAGTGCCGGAAGGGAGAAAACGAGCCAAACTACCGGATTTCGGGAGCCCAGTCAAAAAACTAATGCGTAGGGGAGGGGGAAGAACGAATCAGGGACAGCGGCGCGGCAAATGCGCCACAGGTTGTCCAAGAACGCGTCACAGCATGAATTGTTCGCGGATGATCCGCTCGCCCAAATGCTGGTCGGGGTCGAACAGCAGGGAGAAGGCCGTGGTGCAGTCCAGCCACATGCGGGCCGAGGCGACATCGCGGATATTGTCGGGGCCGGCCTCGACGCGGACGGGGCGTTTGTCGATCTCGATGACTTCGACCTGAATGACCGAGCTTTGCGGCAGGACGGCATAGGACCAGCGGCGCGGGCGAAAACCGCAAATGGCCGTCATGACAAGGGTATTGGAGTCGAGCGGCATAATGGGGCCGCCTGCGGAATGGTTGTAGGCGGTGCTGCCCGCTGGCGTGGAGAGCAAAAGCCCATCGCCGCTATAGCGGTTGATCCGCTCGATCCCGTCCACGCACACGCGCAGCTTGGCCGACTGGGCCGAGTCGCGCAAAAGGGTCACTTCGTTGATGGCCAGTCCCGTTTCGATAGAGCCGTCCGTCTTTGTGCACTCGACCTTGACGGGGTGCAGCACGACGGTCTGGGCCTTTTGAATGCGTTCGATGAGAAGATCAGGACTAAAATCATTACACAAAAAGCCAATCGCGCTGGTGCGGCGCAGGGCATAGACGGGCTTGCCCTTGTCCATCAGCGTGTGAAGCGTTTTCAGCACATGGCCATCGCCCCCCAGCACAACCACGACATCAGCCTCGGCCAGAGGCGTGGAGCCATAACGCTTTTCAAGGACGGCTAAGGCCTCCTGAGCGAGCGGCGACGGGGATGTGGCAAAAGCGATTTTCATACGGTCAGCATAGCGGTTAAGTGTGAATCTTTTATGATCCTTCGGGATCCGGATATTAAGGATCAATTAAGGTTTATTGCGCAAGTGTAAAAATGGGCTTTTTCAGTGAGTCGGGCTGGTTGTTTCCGGCTTGTCGCTCTGAGGCTGTTGTCGAGGAAAAAGAGGGATCCCATGCAGATTGATTTGCGCGTTTTAGAACTTTTATCTTCAAAAATTTGTCATGATCTGATCAGTCCGGTCAGTGCCATCAATAACGGCGTCGAATTGATCGAGGATATTGGCGGCAGCGTCGATGACGAGGCGATGAAGCTGATTGGCGACAGCGCGGTTCAGGCTTCACGAAAGTTACGCGTTTTTCGGATCGCTTATGGGCGCGCGGGCAGCGAGGAAAACCTCCCCTTACGCGATGTGCGTCTGGTCGCCCAGCAATATTTTACTGGCGGAAAAATCAAATTGCTGTGGGACGATTCGCTGGCCCTCGGCGCGACGGCAGCTGCGCGTGGCGCGCTGAAAGTTCTGGTCAACATGTTGATTATGACCGAAGAAATGCTGGCTTATGGCGGCGAGATCAAGGTTTGTGCCATCGGCGAGGAAGGCAGCGGCGGAACGCGTTTGGAGATTCGCGGACGCAACATTCATGTCTCGCAAGCTTTCGGCGAAGCGTTAAGTCAGGAAACGGCTGTTGAGAACCTGACGCCTCGCACCGTTCAACCCTATATGACCGGCTTGTTTGCTTCGCGCTTTGCTTTGCAGATCAAGCCGGACTCTTTTGAGGAAGATCGCCTCGATCTATCTCTCGTCAAAGAGAAATCTGAATACGATGGACAGCAGGACGTATAAGGTTTTTTTAAGGTTTGTTCACCAATATCGTCGCTGTCGTGAAGAGCGATTCTCATCTTGAGGCTAGAGGACTGGACCATGGACGATTTATTGCGTGATTTCCTAACAGAGACGAACGAAAGCATCTCGCAGCTGGATGTCGAGTTGGTGAGGTTGGAACAAAGTCCAGATGATCCC
>JAQUHK010000115.1 GCA_028683655.1 Alphaproteobacteria bacterium | reverse complement strand
ATTCATCGTGACATGCTCGCGAATCTGGTTATTTTCCCCGATCTCCAGCGTAGAAGGCTCACCATGATATTTAAGGTCCTGCGGCCTCTGCCCGATGGAGGCGAACGGATAAATCACCGTCCCCGCGCCGATCTTGGTCCGTCCGTCCACCACGACATGCGCGACAAGCCGCACGCGGTCGCCCAGCTCGACATCCGGTCCGACAACGCAATAAGGCCCTATTTGCACATCATTCCCCAGCTTCGCTTGGGGGTCGATTACCGCTGTAGCATGAATGTCATGAGCCATCTCAAGCCGTCCGGTTTTCGTCGGGGACAAGCATCGCCGTGAAAACGGCTTCGGCGACAAGCGTATCATCGACAAAAACATCGCCACGGAACTTCCAGACCGCACCACGATTGCGCTCCTTCTTCACCTTGATACGGAGCTGGTCGCCAGGCAAAACAGGCTTACGGAAGCGCGCTTCCTCGACGCTCATGAAATACACGACATGCGTTCCGGCGTTCACGCCCTCGATGGCATCAACCACCAGCGTCGCCGCCGTCTGGGCCATCGCCTCGACAATCAACACACCGGGCATAATCGGGTGGCCGGGAAAATGGCCTTGAAAAAAAGGCTCATTGACCGAGACGTTTTTGATCCCTGTGCAGCTTTCGCCCTTCACGATATCGACGACCTTTTCGATCAACAAAAAAGGATAGCGGTGGGGGATGCGCTGCATGATCCCGTTAATATCAATGGATGTCATTGTTTCCTTCTGCTCTTCACTCATTGTGTCCTTCTCCACTTGTCAATCGTTCCTGTACTTCCTTCTGCGTTATGGGGGCTCCATCCTCTCCCCTTGGAGGGAGAGGATGGAAAAACTCGGTCTTGCGCAGCAAGGCCTTAGTTTTTCTTGGTGAGGGGGAATGCGCTGCTGCATTCGTCCCCCCTCTCTTGCAAAATCTAAGACTTACTTCGTAAGCCTAAGATTTTGCTTTCTCCCCCTCCAGGGGGGGATAAGCCCCGTAACCCTTGTTATTCCAACGGCCCGAAGAAATGACTCACGCGCCGCCTGCAACCTGCGTCATCGCGAGGAGCGTAGCGACGTGGCGATCCAGTCCCTAACTTTCCGGCAGTAGGACTAGATTGCCGCGCTCCCTTCGGTCGTTCGCAATGACGACGTCAGGGGTTTGTCGAGCCGTTGGCATTACTTCCCCTTCGGCTCTTGAAAACCCGTTCCCTGTTTCCCCGCCTTTGGCTTGATCGAAGCGGGTTTATCTTCCTGTATCTTGATATCCTCGGCGTCGATGGTTGCGCTCAGCGTCGGCAGGGCCGCATCAAGGCGAGCCAGAACCTCGTCCGTCATGTCGATCACATTATCGTTCCAGATCACCTGCTGTTTGACGATCACCAAATTGACTCCACGCTCCTTCGCGATTTGTGAGACCACTTCGACAAGCGCACTGCGCACCGCGTTCATGGCGTCGGTATAGCCCTGATCGAGGGCCTTGCGCCGCGCCTGCACATGCCGCTCGACCGTCATGAAACGCTGTTGCAGCTTTTGCTCCTGATCCACATAGGCCTCGGGCTTCACCGTCTCGCGCAAATGGGTCAGCTCTTTTTCCGACTCGCGCAGTTCCTTTTCCTCGGCAGCGATCTCGGTCTGGAACTTGGCGCGCTGGGCATCCAACTGTTCTTGAACGCTACGCGCCGCCTTGGCCGTTTGCAAAAGCCGCTGAACATCCACAATCGCGACAACCGAAGGCTTGACCTCTCCCCCTGCCTCCTGCGGCGTCGCCGGGGGCACAACGGCCTGCACCTTCTTGACCGACGCAGCCTGCACGCCGCCCGTCCAAAGAACAAGGAGCGCGCAAAGGATGAGCCCCTTAAACCGCATCAGAACCTCGTGCCGAAGCTGAAGTGGATATGCTCAACATCGTCATAATCTTCCTTCATAACGGGCTGGGCATAATCCAAACGGACAAGGCCGAACGGCGACTGCCACGAAATGCCCAGACCGACACTGGCGCGAATATGCTCGTCAGACATGAACAGCTCACTGGCCAGCGGCACTTCGTCATTTTTGCCCAAAACGCCTGCATCGCTGAAGACATGACCCTTAAAGCCAAGGTCTTCCGGCAGGAAGGTCGGGAACGACATTTCCAACGAGCCGCGTGCAAAACTGTTGCCGCCCAGCGCATCATTCGAGCTGGTTGTGAGATCGCGCGGCCCGATGCCGCCATAGGCAAACCCGCGTAGCGTGTCCGCCCCAAGGAAGAAGCGGTCGTTAATGCGCACATCCTGTCCGAAACCCATGATCTTGCCAATCTCGCCCGTCGCGCTGACCACCACCTTTTCAACTGGCGAGTAATACTGCGCACCAGTCAGCTTGACGCGGAAATATTTCCGGTCGCCGCCCGCGCCCGCAATGTCGGTCTTAAGCTTGGTGACAAAGCCTTCGGTCGGATCGATCTTGCTGTCGCGCTGGTCATAAGTCAGCTCTTGCGACACCATCGAAGTCAGCGTCTCGCCTTCCTGATCGCGGATAAAGCGCGAGGCGTCGGAATCGACATTGCTGATTTTGTCCTGACGCAACGTATAGCTGATCTGCTGACGCAACTGCTCGGAAAGCGGATAGTTCATGCGCAGGCTAAAGCCCGTGTTGACCTCGTCATACGAGCTTTGCTTTTGCTCGTCGCTGCGCGTGTGGAACACATCCACGCCCGCCGCCAGATCGCGGTCGAGGAAATACGGCTCGGTAAAGCTGAAGTCGAACTGCTTGGTCACGCCCGAAATCGTGGCCCCCAAACGGACGTCTTGCCCCTTGCCAAGGAAGTTGCGTTCGCGAATGCTGAAATCGCCCAACGGACCGTCGGTGGATGAAAAGCCCGCACCCATCGAAATCTCGCCCGTCGCCTTTTCCTTCACCTCAACCTTGATGTCAGAGCGGTCAGGCTGCGCGCCCTCGGCGGGCGTAACCTTGACCTCCTGAAAGAAGCCCAGATCCTTGATCTTCTGTTCGGAGCGTTTGATCTTTGACGTGCTGAACGGGTCGCCTTCGGCCACCTGCATCTCGCGGCGGATCACCTTGTCGAGCGTGCGCGTGTTGCCGGAAATGTCGATGCGCCCGATGTAAACGCGCTGGCCCGGCTTGATGTGATAGGTCAGGTTGACGGTCTGGGTGTCTTTGTTCTTATCCGGTTCCGGCACAATATCGACAAAGGCATATTGCCGGTCGCCCAGAATCGCCGTCAGCTTGGTGACCGTCTTTTCGACCTTGTCGGCATCATACCACGCGCCTTCATGGGTCAAGAGCAGCTCGCGCAGCGTCTCGCCATCCAGCCCCTTGATATCGCTTGTGATGTTGATGGTGCCGAACTTATAGCGCGCGCCCTCGTCCACAGTGAAGGTTAGGAAAAAGTCCTCGCGGTCGGGAGTCATTTCCGCCACAGCCGAGACGACACGGAAATCGACATAGCCCTCGTTCATATAGAACCGGCGCAGCAGTTCGCGGTCATAGTTGGTACGATCGGGATCATAGAAATCGGCATTGGAGAAAAATTTCCACCACGCGCTTTCCTGCGTATTGATCGCAGCGCGTAGTTTGTCTTCGTCATAATGCTCGTTGCCGACAAAGCCGATCCGGCGCACGCCCGTGTGGCTGCCTTCCTTGATCTCGAAAATCACATCCACGCGATTTTGCTCGAGCTGCACGATCTTCGGCTCCACCGTCGCGGCAAAGCGGCCCGAGCGACGGTAAAGGTCCAATAGGCGCTGGACGTCGTTTTGAACCTTGGGCAGCGTATAGACAAGGCGCGGCTGAAGTTGGACTTCCTTTTCAAGGTCGTCCTTGGAAATCGCGTCGTTGCCCTCAAAGGTGATCTTGCTGACGATGGGGTTTTCGGTCACCTTGATAACGAGCGTCGATCCGTCCGTGTCCATAGAAACTTGCACATCGGCAAAAAGGCCTGTTGCGTAAAGAGCCTTAAGCGAGCCGTCGATCTTTTCCTCGCTGGCGCGGTCGCCCTGTGCAAGGACCAGATAGGACAAGATGGTGTCACGCTCAAGACGCTGCGCCCCCTCAATGCGTATATCGGAAACGATGGGACCGTCCGTATCCTCCTCGACCGCCTCAACCGAGGAAACGGGCGCGGCCACCACTGGCACCTCGCTCATCGCGCGGGCAGGTCCGGCCTGCAAGCACAGCGCGGCGGCAAGAGAGACAAGAAGGCCAGCCCGCGTCAAAGCCGAAGAGCTTTTAAGCAAGGCGCGGAAACGAAGAGCCATGGTTTCAGTCATCTATGAAAACAACCCGCTTAGGAAAGAGAAAACGCGCAAATGGACAAGATCGTTCCACGTCGCAAAGATCATCAGGGAAACAACAAACAAGCCACCCGCGCGCGCCGCATATTCTTGCACCTGCTCGCTGACGGGTCTGCCGCGCAGCCCTTCAGCAATGTAGAATAACAGATGCCCGCCATCAAGCAAGGGGATGGGGAACAGGTTAATAAGTCCCAGATTGATCGAGATCACGACGATGAACCATAAAAGCGAAAAAACACCGTCTTTGGCGACTTTTCCCGACATTTCCGCGATACGCAAGGGACCACCCAGCTCCTCTGTGCCGCGTACGCCCATAATCATCTGGCCCACGCCTTTAAGCGTTCCGGTGGTGATATTCCACGTTTCAACGAATGATTCGCGAATCGCCGCCGCAGGCCCCAGCTCGCGGTAAGCCGTCTCGGTCGAGATAATGCCCAAAAGCCCAACCTTATGTTCGCCGCCCAGACGATCAAGGGTGGCCTTCACGCGCGGCGTGATGTCTTTGCTTTGCTCGGCCCCGTCACGCTCGAAGATAATGTGAACGGGCGTTCCCGTATTGAGCGCGATCGTGCGCTTGATCGCCTCAAAACTCTCCATCGTGACGCCATCAATGGACAGGATTTTGTCCTTGGGCAAAAGCCCCGCCTCCTGCGCCGCGCTGTCTTCCATCACCTGCCCCACCGTCGGTGCGGTATAGGGCTGGCCATTGATTGTGAACATCACCGCTAAAAGGAGGATCGCGAAAAGATAGTTAAAGGCAGGCCCCGCCGCGACGATGGCAAAGCGGCTGCGCAGACGCTGCGTGTAGAACGCAACCTTCTTCTCCTCGTCGGTCAGGTGCTTGACCTCTTCGGACGGTCCAAAGCTGGACGGGTCGGCATCGCCGAACATCTTCACATAGCCACCAAACGGCAGCATCGCGACGCGCCAGTGCGTGCCATGCTTGTCGTTCCAGCCGAAAAGCTCCTTGCCAAACCCGATGGAAAAAGCCTCGATCTTCACGCCACACCGCCGCGCGACCCAGAAATGGCCGAACTCGTGAACGAACACAACGATGCTCAACACGATCAAAAACGGGATCACATACTGAGCCCCTTGTATGATGACCGATAAGATATGTTCCATGCCTCTTCCTTTCACTTCAGCCAAGGGTTGAGCCCTAGCTTCTTCTTTGCCGCCGTCTTAATCGACGTGGTTTTTTCTCTCTCCCCTCGGCGGGAGGGGGTAAGACACTGCTGGTCTTTACCCCCACTCTTGCAAAATCTAAGACTTACTGCGTAAGCCTAAGATTTTGCTTTCTCCCCCGCCAGGGGGGGGAATTGATCTCTTCCCTCACGCCGCCTTGGCGAGTTTGGCCACACAGGTCCTCGCCGCCGCACGGGCCGCTTCATCGGCCTGCGCCAGAACCTCAAGATCGCTGAGTGCCACAACGGGACCACGCGTCAACGCTTCCTCGATCACATTCTCAATATCCAGAAAACCGATCTGGCCGTCCAAAAAGGCCGCAACAGCAACTTCATTGGCGGCGTTCATCAGGGCCGGAGCCGTGCCGCCCAGCCGCATGGCCTCACGCCCCAGACGCAGGGCGGGGAACCGCTCGGCATCCGGTGCCTCAAAGGTCAGTTGCCCAATCTTGGCCAAATCCAGCTTGACGGCGGGCGTCGTCATGCGCTGTGGCCACGCCAAGCAATAGGCGATAGGAATCCGCATGTCGGGCGAGCCAAGCTGCGCCAGCGTCGAGCCATCCTTATATTCCACCATCGAGTGAATGACCGATTGCGTGTGAACCAGCACGTCAATCTTCTCGGACGGCATCTGAAACAGATAGGCCGCCTCGATCACCTCCAGCGTCTTGTTCATCAGCGTCGCGCTGTCGAT
>JAQUHK010000114.1 GCA_028683655.1 Alphaproteobacteria bacterium | reverse complement strand
CCTGACCCCGACGACAAAGGATGGAGTGACCCTCCAGGTCGCAGGTTCCGTTCGCTTTGAACTGACCTCCGACACGGAGGCTCTCCGAGAGTTCCATGAGCGGGTCGGCCTCCGGATGAAGGCCAGCGAGGAAGAGGGCTGGAACGAATCTCTCAAGGTCTACCTTCGTGCTCCGATTGAGCGTGCCGTCACCGATGCCACCCAGGGCCTGAAGTGGTCCGAGATCTACGGGGACCCGGCAGTCAAGGCCGCATGGGAGAAGCGTGTAGGTGAACTCCTCCCCAAGTACGTCGAGCAGACGGTCGGCGGCGCTTACTTCGAGAACTTCAGCGTTACCCTTCAGAAGCCTTCTCTCCCCGAGGACCTGGAGAAGGCTCTCCAGGACGCTGAGGTCGCTGTCCAGCAGACCAAGGCTCAGGAGCAGCGCAACTCTCAGGTCCAGTCCGAACTTGAGGCTATTCGACCTCTGGTTGACGTTCTCGGCCCGGACGGCTACAATGTATATCAGGCGATCAAGGACGGACGAATCCAGATCATGCCGATCCCAGGCGGCACCGACGTCGCCATCCCCACTAAGTAAGGAACAGAACATGTTTGACGACGACTGGCTGATGGAAATGGCTGAAGAGTTCTACGAAGAGGGGATTGCCGACGATGACGTACTTTGACAAGAAGACCGCAAAGTATCTTCTGGATCAACTGACCGAGGATGAGGAGGTGATGATCGACGCCGACGACCTGATGGAGGCACTGTCTGACATTATTTACCTCCATTACCACATCGAGGATCTCAAGAGTGACATCCGGGCGAGAGATCAGCATATTGAAGAGATCCTGGAATACTACGAAGGAGGCTAGATGAACTTCACGATCAGGGTTGACGATAAGAAGGATAAACTCCTGGTCGTCTGGGATTCTAAGTCTCCCTCCACAGAGGCGCACTTCCATGAGGCCGGAGGGGCCTGGGACGACTACAACACGTACCGTTTCCCTCTGGATACCGGCAACTTCCGGAAGGCCGGGAAACTGGCCAAGAGGCTTGGCGGAGTAACCATCTCTCCCGAGGACAAGAAGTACATCCGGAACCTCATGGAGCGTGAGAAGGCCGTCAAGGAACTCACCCATGCAGATTCCGATGCTGAGGTGTCTGATCTCCTCGCATCGGAGTCTCCCTCGACGGCTGAGGCTCTCCGGTCCTATCAACGAGCCGGGGTCAAGTTCCTGACCATCAATGACTCAGCGCTCCTTGCAGACTCCCCCGGAGCAGGCAAGACCCTCCAGACCATCGCCACAATGATCTCCTCAGGAGTTCAAGGCGACATCCTCGTCCTGGCTCCGTCAGCAGCAGTGCAGGTGACCTGGCCCGCCGAGATCAAGAGGTGGTCACCTGACGACGAAGTGCTGCGTGTTACCGGAACGAGACCCAAGCGGGAACTGGAATTATCCAAACTCAAGAGGGAGTCAACGGCCAAGCGCCGCTGGGTGCTCTGCAACATTGAGATGGCAAAAACCAAATACATCTCCGGCAAGGCCAAGAGCGGGAAAGTGGTGAAGCCCCACTACCAGCATGTCTATCCTGAACTGTTCTTTATCGACTACTCAGGTAAGCAGAAGACAGACCGACTCTGGAGCGCCATTGTTGTTGATGAGTCTCACCGAGCACTCATCACCGACAAAGGGCAGGCGTACAAGCAGACCCAGACCAGATGTGGCCTCGGAGAGTTGAAGACGGTGCCAGGCGGTAAGCGGATCGCCATCTCGGGAACGCCGTTCCGTGGCAAACTCAACAACCTCTGGGGCACCCTGAATTGGCTGTTCCCGGAGAAGTACACGTCATACTGGGACTGGATTTCCCGGTGGTTCGACACTGAGTCCAACTATTTCGGCGGGACTGAGATCGCTCAACTGTCACATGGTCGAGAGTCTGACTTCCACGCCGCCATGGCCTCCTTCACCCTCCGACGAACCAAGGGTGAGATCGCTCCAGATCTACCCCCCAAGGTTTACGCGGGTTCGGTTCCTGAGGGGGTCGAGTTCGAGCCTGGGAAGGAATTGGGGTTGGTCGGGCATTGGCTGGACATGTCCCCTAAGCAGAAGCGAGCGTACAATGAGATGGTCAAGGACGCTCAATCCAACCTGGAGTCCGGCACGCTGGTCGCCAATGGAGTTCTCGCGGAACTCACTCGCCTCAAGCAGTTCGCGTCGTGCTACGGCAAACTTGAGAAGGCCATTGACGTCGATGGATATGAGATCCCCAAGTTCGTCCCGGAGATGCCGTCGAACAAGTTTGACTGGCTGGTCGAGTTCTTTGCCGAGTTAGGCATCCTCCCCAACGAGCCTCAGGTGGGACCAGAGGCCAGGAAGGTCGTTGTCGCCTCTCAGTTCACCTCCGTCATCAACCTCTACGAGCGAGAACTGAATCGCATGGGAATCCCGACGCTCAAGATCACTGGTGGTGTCAGTCCCAAGAAGCGTGAGCAGGCTGTCGAGGATTTTCAGTCAGAGGAAGGACCGCAGGTCTTTCTCTTGAACACCATCGCTGGTGGCGTGAGTTTGACTCTCGACCGCGCCGATGATATTGTAATCCTGGATGAAACATTCATCCCGGACGATCAGGAGCAGGTCGAAGATCGAGTACACCGCGTCTCCCGTAACCACAATGTTATGGTTCACTACGTCCGTTCTAAAGGGACGGTGGAGGAGCGGATCGCCAGACTGACGTTTAACCGAAATAATCTGCAGAAGCAACTCCTAGACGGAGAAAGAGGCATCGACTTTGCAAGACAAATCGTCGGGGATAAGTAACTCCATACCCTTTGAACACCTGTACTTCATGGTTACCCTGTGTCGGTTCGCCAGAGAAGCCAACGGACCGGAGGAGGTCACCGGGATCGTTGACTTCGACTACGACTTCGAGGAGTCCGAACTCCTGTACAACACCTGTATGCCGATCAGGAATCAGAATCACCGGGCCAACGAAGTTCTCCTGCACATCTGCATGGGGCATAATACTCCAAGCGAGTTGAAGGGAGAGTTCCTGTGAATCACCTGAGAACCTCTGAGAGGAACCTGTTCAAGAGGTGCCAATGGGCCTGGGAGCGGAATTACCAGGACAACCTGAAGACAGGCCGGGAGGAATCCGTGGCCCTGTGGTTCGGCACCGGAATCCACCTCGCTTTGGAGAAATGGTACGTCCCTGGTACCGTTCGTGGAGTAGATCCCCGGGAGACCTGGAAGAAGTACGTTGACGACTCCCGTGGAGACACGGAGTACGTCAACACTGTCCATGACGGTGACTTCTCTGAGGCTGTCTCCGCCAGGGAACTCGGGATCGACATGCTGACCCAGTATCTCGACCACTACGGCCTGGAGCCTCATCTGGAGGTCCTCTCCGTCGAGCAGACCTTCCAGATCCCGATTAAGCACCAGGAGTGGTTCAGCACTCAATGTGATTCTTCTTCCGGTCCGGTAGCCAGTTATCATCGAGGACCCTCCGAGACGACCTACGTCGGGACGTTCGACATCGTTATCAGGGACCATAACCAGGGTGGTAAGGTCCTTATGTGGGACCATAAGACGACGAAGGCCCTCGGTTCCCAGAACACGCAGTATCTCCCCCTGGACGACCAGGCTGGTACCTACTGGTCTCTGGCCACCTACACCCTGCGGAAGCAGGGGGTGATTGGACAAGATGAAGTGCTGGCTGGTATGCTCTATAACTACCTCGCAAAGTCAAAGGCCGACACCCGGCCCAAGAACGAGCAGGGGTACGCGACGAACAAGCCGATCAAGAAGCACTACGTCTCAGCCCTCAGCGCCATTGGCATTGAAGAGCACGAAGGCAAGCCACTTGACAAAGCGACACTCGCCAAGTTAGAATTGCTAGCAGACGAGCACAAGGTCACCGTTTACGGAGAGGTTAGTGCCAGTCAGCCAAAGAAGAACCTGGACAGAGTTCAGGTGTATCGTCACCGCTCACAGCAACGCTCGCAGGTCGAGAGAATCCAGAATGATCTGGAGGCGATGAGCCTGGTGAAGAACGGCCTTCTCAAGGCAACGAAGACCCCCACTCGTGAATGTGGTTTCTGTGAGTTCCGCGAACTTTGCGAACTTGACGAGTCCGGCAAGGACTGGACAGAGATGGCAGAGATGATGTACACTAAGTGGGACCCTTATTCAGCACACAGAGAGAAGAACTAACATGGCCGCATACAACGTTGCATACAAGATCCGCTCCACCCTGGCGTCTCTCCCCGAGTCAGCCAAGGTTGAACAGGAGCCGGTCGTGGCTCGGGTCTCCGCATCCGATGCCACTCGTGCAATCTCCCAGGTCATCAACGACCTCAAGAACGACGGTACCCTCCATTCCAAGTCGGAGATCATTGTTCTGGAAGCAAAGGTCGTCGCCTGACATGATCTACGCCATTCTTCACCCCAGAGTCGCCAAGTTGGATATGACCTTCCAGCGGAAGGTGTCCATCGACGGCGGTGAGTCAGATCCGTTCTTCGTCCAGGTCGGCTCTGCGTCAGAAGATGGCGTGGAACTGATCGATGACGTGCAGGTGGCCAAGAAGGTCATCCACGAACTCACCGAACGGGGCTGGCGGGTCGTCGGCAATGATCTGCTTCCCAGATTCTCCACCCTCACCAACGAAGAGGCCACGGTATTGTCCGGGCACTTTGAAATTGAAAGGCTAGAAAATTGAGCATCCTTGATCTCGCCACTCCGGTGTCGGACACCGTTGAGTCGGTCAACATGATTGTCTACGGAGATTCTGGAGTCGGCAAGACCGTCTTCTCCGGCTCAGGCCGGGATAAGGGCAAGAACGACCTCATCCTCGCTGTAGAGCACGGAACCTCGTCAGCGGGGCGAGCAGGGTCCAAGGCCAACGTCCTGACGGTCCGTAAGTGGACGGAACTGGTCGAGGCCATTGACGAACTAATCGAGGACCCCGACCGCTTCGACTGGGTGATTGTTGACTCTCTGACCAAGGTCCAGGACCTGATTTGGGAGCACATCATCGGAGAGGCTCGGCGTAACAACCCGGGACGCAATGTCTATGCCCGGGAACTCCAGGAGTGGGGAGCGGCTCAACTTATGCTCACGGAAGTTGTCGAGCGACTGAACGGCTCTGAGGTGAATGTCATCTACACGGCTCTGGCCGAACTCGGGACCGACGAAGAGGCGCAGGAGTTCAAGTTGCCCTCCATCCACGGCAAGGGTGGCAAACTGGCCGCATGGGTCTGTGCTCAGGCTGATGTGGTAGCATATATGAGCGTGGGTCGAACCTCCAAGGGCACCGAGTACCGCAAGTTCCAGTTCAACAAGAGTCCCGAGGTTTTCGCCAAGGATCGGTTCAACCTGTTCCCCGGCAAGCCTGTGGCGAACGTCACGCTTGAAAAGTTCACAGACAAGTTGCTGGAGGGTAACGTAGAAACCCCCGAGGCCACTGAAAACACCCCGAAGAAGGAAAGCAACTAATGGCACTGAAGTTCAATCTCAAGAATCTGTCCACCGACGCCGTTGAAGCAGCCAAGGCTGACTTTGGAGGCGGATTCTACACCGGCCCGGTTCCCCCGGCTGGGATGTACAACGTCAAGGTCGGCGCTCTATGGGCCAAGGAGATCAGCAACGGCGACAGTCAGATTGTTGCCCGACTGGTCATCAACGAGACTGGCGAGAACGCCACCTACAACGGTGCCACGACGTTCCACCGGATGACGATCCCGACTGACTCGACCGACCAGTACTTCTCGATCCGACTGAAGTCCCTGGACGATTTCTTCCGGGCCATCTCCGGTGGCACAATGGGAGTCTCCGAGTTCGTGGAGGCGGCTAAGGCCAACCGGATCAAGATCGGCAAGACCGAGAAGGTTGGCGACCCGATTGAGCAGATTGGCAAGTTCAAGGTTGAGAATGCCAGTGAGATCCGGATCAAGTCCAAGGTCGGGACCTACCGCAACGAGCCGACCTTCGAGACCCATTGGGTCGATACCCGCAACGTCGGTCGTCCCGGGGTGGACCAGTCCAGTGACTTTGACGATGACGTCGAGGGCCTGGACGATGTTCAGGACATCGACTCTGAGATCGATGACCTCCTCGGAGAGGACGAGGCTTAAATGGCACGCGTTGAAGTAGACATTTATAACAAGACTCTCTCCAAGTGTCCTCACTGCGCCTCCATGCGGAAGGTCTTTGATCGCTGGTGCCTTGAGAACGAGGAA
>JAQUHK010000015.1 GCA_028683655.1 Alphaproteobacteria bacterium | reverse complement strand
CCTCGCCACGATGGCGGTACAGCAGCGTGTTCCTTTGTTCCGGCGTCAGCAGTGTTCCCATAAATAGCTTGAATCACGCCCGCCTTAACAACCCCTTAACGCCAACTCTTCAAGTGCGAGGGGTATAAAATTCTTCATCTTGCCCCTCCTTGCTTTTCTTGGCATACACTTATAGACCTGTTTAAAGAAAATGAAGAACCCTTTTTGGAAGGACAAAGATGAGCAAAGCTTTCATATTTCCTGGCCAAGGGAGCCAGCAGATCGGTATGGGCAAAACCCTGCATGACAACTTCGCACAAGCCCGCGCCGTTTTTCAGGAAGTTGATGACACGCTGGACCAGAAACTCTCGACCCTGATGTTCGAAGGCGATGCCGACACGCTGAAGATGACCGAGAACACCCAGCCTGCCCTGATGGCCGTCAGCATGGCCGTGGTGCGCGTGTTGCTGAGTGAAACCGGCAAGCCCCTGCCTGATCTCGCGGCCTATGTCGCGGGGCACAGCCTTGGCGAATATGCAGCCCTTTGCGCGGCGGGGAGCCTCTCTCTTTCCGACACGGCAAGCCTGCTACGCAAGCGCGGTCAGGCGATGCAAAAGGCGGTTCCGGCTGGAATTGGCGGGATGGCGGACTTGATGGGTGTTGATGTCGAGCAAGCCAAGGAAATCGCAGCCGCAGCCGCGCAAGGCGAAATCTGCGCTGCCGCCAACGACAATGCGAACGGTCAAGTCGTGATCAGCGGCCACAGTGCTGCCATCGACCGCGCCATTGCGCTGGCCGCCGAGCGCGGGTTTAAGCGCAGCATCAAGCTGCCCGTCAGTGCCCCCTTCCATTGCGCCCTGATGCAGCCCGCCGCCGACGTGATGAAGGAGGCCCTGTGCCACTCCCAGATCATGCCGCCCTGCGTGCCGGTACTGCCCAACGTCACAGCCACGCCGACGCAAGACCCCGATGAAATCCGTTCGTTGCTCGTCAAGCAGGTGACAGGATCGGTGCGCTGGCGCGAGACGGTTTTGAAGATGAAGGAACTGGGCGTCAGCCAGCTTGTCGAATGCGGCGCGGGCAGCGTCCTTACGGGCCTGACCAAACGCATCGACAAAGAAATCACCGCGATCTCTTTGCAAACGCCCGAAGATATTGCTAGTTTCCTGAACCAATAATAACCAATTGGTTCGGTAGGACAGCAACAAAAAATGGGATGCCAGCCTTCGCTGGCATGACAGTGTTTTTGTTGGACAGTGTGAATCAAATTCACACTGTCACCACAGCGAAGGCTGGGGTCCCATTTTCTAATGGCTCAATTGCCTAAATACGACAATGAAAGGACAAACAATGTTTGAATTAAATGGCAAGAACGCGCTTATCACGGGAGCCGGTGGCGGCCTTGGCAGCGTTATTTCACGCACCCTGATCGAACGCGGCGCGAAGGTTGTCATGGCCGACATGCGCCCCGACAATGTCGAAGCCCTGCAAAAGGAGCTGGGCGCGAACAGCTTCACCGTCACTGGCAATCTGGGCGAGCCGGAGATGCCTGCCCAAATCCTGAAAGAAGCCGAAGACAAAGTCGGCGGCGGGATTGATATTCTCATCAACAATGCGGGCCTGACCCGCGACGGGCTTGCCATGCGCATGAAGGATGAGGACTGGGATCTCGTGCTGAATGTCAATCTCACCGCAGCGTTCCGCCTGTCCCGCGCCTCGCTTAAGGGCATGATGTCGCGCCGCTGGGGCCGCATCATCAATATCGCCTCGGTCGTCGGCGTGATGGGCAATGCGGGGCAAGCGAACTATGCGGCCTCTAAGGGCGGGCTGATCGCCATGAGCAAGTCTCTCGCGCAGGAAATGGCACCGCGCCATGTCACGGTGAACTGTATCGCGCCGGGCTTTATCGTCACGGCCATGACTGACAAGCTGAACGACGAGCAAAAGGGCAAGATGCTGGCGAACATTCCGCTGGGCTATCTGGGCGAGCCCAAAGACGTCGCGAACAGCGTCGCCTTCCTCGCCAGCGAAGAAGCCCGCTATATCACCGGCCAAACCATCCACGTCAATGGCGGGATGATTATGGTTTAACTTTATTAGACCACTTACCTAACCGAAGAAAAATGGGATGCCAGCCTTCGCTGGCATGACAGTGCTTTTAGAGGACAGAGTGAATCATAGTCACACTGTCACCCCAGCGCAGGCTGGGGTCCCGTTTTTGTTTATTTTTGTCGCAAGCAACCCACTGGGCAGCCAAAGGGACCTAAGTGACCCACGACGAGAGCAACAGCCTGTCCAAACGCGCCGCCCGCTATGCCCATGTGACACAAGCGGCGGTGCGGGTGGGCGCGAAGGCTGCGGCTTCTCGTTACAAATCGCGCGACAAAAAAGACTCCGCCATCGACCCAGCGCTTTTGCGTTCAGTCCTTGGCGGCCTGAAAGGGCCGCTGATGAAAATTGCGCAACTCCTCGCCACGGTGCCCGACTTTCTGCCCGCCGACATGGCCACCGAGCTGATGAGCCTGCAAGCCAACGCGCCGCCGATGGGCTGGCCTTTTGTGCGCAGGCGCATGGCCGCCGAGCTTGGCGCGGACTGGCAGAGCCGCTTTAAAAGTTTTGAGCCACAGGCAGCCTGCGCCGCCTCACTGGGGCAAGTGCATCGTGCGACAAGTCACGAAGGCGAAGCCTTGGCTTGCAAACTGCAATATGCCGACATGGCCTCGGTCGTCGAGGCCGACCTTACGCAACTGAAAATCCTGTTTGGATTGCTCGACCGCTTTGACGGCGCAATCCAGTCGGCGGGGGCCCCCTTTCAAGAAATCGCCGCGCGGCTGCGCGAAGAGCTGGACTATACCCGCGAGGCCAAGGCCATGGCCCTGTACGGCGAGATACTGGCGCAAACGGAAGGCGTGCATGTACCCCGCCCTCACCTGTCGCTTTCGACAGGGCGGCTCTTGACCATGGACTGGCTAGACGGCGAGAAGATGATCGACGCCACCTCCTCCCGTTCGCAGGAAGAACGCAACAGAATCGCAATGAATATGTTCCGCCTTTGGTACACGCCGTTTTATCATTACGGCGTGATCCATGGCGACCCGCATATGGGCAACTATACCGTGCGCGAGGATGGCAGCATCAACCTGCTGGATTTCGGCTGCATCCGCATCTTCAAGCCGCAACTGATCGAGGCTGTGATCCTGCTCTTTCATGCGCTGCGCGAGGAGGACAAAGAGAAAACGCACGAGGCCTTCCGCCTGTGGGGATTCACCACATTGACAAACGAGCTGACCGATCTTTTGACCCAGTGGGCGCAGTTTGTTTATGCCCCCGTCCTGCATGACAGCACGAGGCCGCTGCACGAAACCAACGACACCGCCAAGGGCCGCGAAACAGCGTTTAAAATCCACAAAGAACTTCGCCGCCTCGGCGGCATCGCGATCCCGCCCGAGTTCATCCTGATCGACCGCGCCTCCATCGGCCTAGGCAGCGTCTTCCTGCGCCTTGGGGCAGAGGTCAATTGGTTCAGGCTATTTAACGAACTCGTGCAAGATTTCGATGTGGAGAAACTGGTGACACGGCAGAAGAAGATTCTCGGCAACCACGGGTTGGCAGGCGGCTAACCATTTAACCACAACAGCTTGCCCTTTTAACTATAAGAGAGGCCCCGTTCGGGCTTGACGCGCCCTTTGAGCGTTAAAAATGGAAAAGCCCGAGAATCGACTCACAAAATGTCGATTGCAGGGCCGTAGATGCCTATAGGAAGCACGAAACGGAGGTGGCAGCTACCCCCCTACGTTACAGGAATAAAACCTCTGTACGGAGCCCCTAGGGGCCTCTATGGCGTTTTCACGTTTTGTTCTGTTTTCGTGATGATGTGGGGTTTACCTATCGCCGCAAGCAAAAACCATAAAGACCACAAAGGAACTACGTCATTCCCGCGAAAGCGGGAATCCATTTCCCAATCTATAGCCAAGATCAG
This sequence comes from Alphaproteobacteria bacterium, assembly GCA_028683655.1. Taxonomy (GTDB): domain Bacteria; phylum Pseudomonadota; class Alphaproteobacteria; order UBA9219; family UBA9219; genus UBA8914. Next base: position 22,114 of record JAQUHK010000015.1, on the reverse strand, counting down.
ATAAAACGATTGAGCAAAGAATTTCGTCTTTCCGGACAAGTGCCGAAGCCCGTGAGGGCTGAGGCGCGCAGATCCGACGAAACGTATACGTTTCGCGCGGAGGGCCGTAAGGCCCGCAGTCCGGAGGATGAAAACAGGCTACAAGCCTGTTTTCACAAATCCAGCCACTGTTTCAGAGATCGGCTGGGTTCCGGATTAAACTTTCTTTCGCCGCGAAGAGGCGTCGAAGAGAAAGTTTCTCCGGAAAGACGAGATTGTTGTTCATTTTACATAAGCCTGACTATATCGGCCAAGCCAAAGGATTGGGGATTTAAGGGAACGGTATAGTGCCTAAACGCAAGATCGCTAGATTCCGGCCTTCGCCGGAATGACACAGTGAGTTGACCGTAAAGTGCAGACCTTCTTCTCGCGCGAGGTTACCCCCTACCCCGCCCCTTCAACGCAGCCAGCACATAGAGGCGCAGGGCACTGGAAAGGTTGCCGGTGCGCTTTTTGTCGATCTCAGCCACAAGCTTGTTGAGCGAGAGACCGCGTGCCTGCGCGAGGGTTTGGAGCTCGTGCCAAAAGGGTTCTTCAAGAGACAGGCTTGTCCGGTGCCCCGCGATCAGGACCGAGCGTTTGACGACACCTTCTTTGGCCGTCTCGTCGGGCCCTTCGGTTTCGGGCCCCTTAGTCAAGCGGCCTCACCATGTCTTGGGGGCGGATCAGGCGGTCGTAGTCTTCCGCCGACAACAAGCCCAATTCAACCGCGACTTCCTTGAGCGTCTTCTTCTCGGCATGCGCCTTCTTGGCGATCTTAGCGGCGTTGTCATAGCCGACATGCGGGTTCAGGGCGGTCACGAGCATCAGGGATTTGGCGACAAGCTCCTTGATATGATCCTCGTTCGCCGTGATGCCGACGACGCAATTCTCGGTAAAGCTCCGCGCCACATCGGCCAGCAGCTTGATGGATTGAAGGACGTTATAGGCGATGACGGGCTTGAAGACATTTAGCTCGAAATGCCCGTTCGATCCGGCCACCGTCACGGTAACGTGATTGCCCATCACCTGCGCGGCAACCATCGTCATAGCTTCGGACTGGGTGGGGTTAACCTTGCCCGGCATGATGGATGAACCGGGTTCGTTTTCCGGCAAGCTAATCTCGCCAATCCCGCAATTGGGGCCAGAGGCGAGCAAACGAATGTCATTCGCGATTTTCATAAAGCTGACCGCCAGCGTGTTGAGCATCCCCGACGCCTCGACCATCGCGTCGCGGCTGGCGAGAGCCTCGAACTTGTTTTCGGCACTCGTGAAGGGTTTGCCCGTGATCGCGCTGATTTCCTGCGCGAACAATTCAGGGAAGCCTTTCTTGGCGTTGAGGCCTGTCCCGACCGCCGTGCCACCTTGCGCCAACGGATAAAGACGTTTGAGCGCATCACGCGCGCGCTCAATCCCCAGCTTGATCTGCATCGCATAGCCAGAAAACTCCTGCCCCAACGTCAAGGGCACGGCATCTTGTAAATGCGTTCTCCCGATCTTCACAATCGGATCGAAGGCTTTGGCCTTCGCGTCCAGCGCGTCGTGAAAAGCTTCAAGCGCAGGGATCAAGTCATCCACAATCAAGCTCACGGCGGCGACGTGCATCGCTGTCGGGAAACTGTCATTCGTGCTTTGGCCATAGTTCACATGATCGTTCGGGTGAACGGGCTTCTTGCTGCCGATCTCGCCGCCCAGCATCTCGATGGCGCGGTTGGCAATCACCTCGTTCACGTTCATATTGGTCTGCGAGCCTGACCCCGTCTGCCACACAACCAAGGGGAACTCGTCGTCCCATTTCCCCGCATAAACTTCCGCAGCGGCAGCGGCGATAGCTTCACCAATCTTGGGCTCCAAAGCCCCCAGCTTGACATTGGCCAGAGCCGCCGCCTGCTTGACCACGCCATAGGCTCGCATCAAGGCGACAGGCATCCGCTCGCCACCAATTTTAAAGTTAATGAGACTCCGCGCCGTCTGCGCCCCCCAATAGCGGTCGCACGGGACCTCAAGAGGCCCGAAAGTATCGGTTTCAATGCGGGTTTGAGCGGGTTTCAACTGAGGCTGGGTCATCGGTCCTCGCAAGAAATTAGACTTTGGAAAGGAAAACCGTTATAACACACCGTCTTTTTTTGACCACGAAGATTTCGTACAGTTAGACATGATGAAGAACGCTCTCTGCACTGACATGGCCCGCCCTGTGGCCCTCGGCCTTCTCCTGTTGCCGCTTCTTGCCGGTTTGGCAGGGGCTGCCAATCCCGTCAAAACGATCACGGGCTTGTCTGTCGTTCAGGACACGGGCGAGATGGTTATCGACGGACAGAAGATCATCCTGTGGGGTATCGACACGCTCGCACCGGACCAACAGTGCTGGCAAGGCGACATGGCGTGGGGTTGCGGCGAGTCCTCGATCATAGCCCTCCGCCATTTTGTCGAGGGACGGTCCGTAACCTGCGAAATCCAGCACTACGCCGACGAAGAAAGCAACGTCGCGGTTGCCAAATGTTTTCGCCCCAAGGGCTCGGGCCGACAGGACATCGCGGCCCGCATGGTCGAACAAGGCTGGGCCACCGAACGCGGATCAACCAGCGGCGGTGCCTATTACGAAGAAGAACAGGAAGCGCAAGAGTTCAAGCGCGGCGTATGGTCTGGCCGCTTCCAGTCGGCGCAAGACTGGCGCGACGGGGTCCAACGCTATTTCGGCGATACCCCTAAGCAAGGGCCTTTCATTGAACAACCCAAGCCGCAACAATAAACGCGACCTATTAGACCTCTTGCCTAACCGAAGCAAAAAAGAGAAATGGGACCCCAGCCTTCGCTGGGGTGACAGTGTGAATTTGATTCACACTGTCCAACAAAAACACTGTCATGCCAGCGAAGGCTGGCATCCCATTTGGTTTTCTTAGTCGAGCGGTTCTTGCCGGTTATGCAAGAGGTCTATTCTTTTTTATCTCCCGCCTTCGTATCCTCACCGGCAAAGAAAAGATTGCGCAGAAAGCCGGGGGTGAGAAGGGAAACGGGGTTCACGGAAACATCGGGACTTGAGAGCTTGCCCTTGACGGTGAAGGCCGCCGCGATCACGCCCTGACCACTGCCGCCCGTTATCACATCGCCCAAAAGCGGGATGGCACCAAGGATGCTGTTAACAAAACTGAAGGGCACCAGAGTCCCGTTCAAGTGCGCTTCGCCGCTTCCGGCATTCAGGCGACCATCCAGATTAATCCCGACAACCGAGCCGGCCGCTTTCACGTCCGAAAAATCGACGATATCCCCCGACCAGACGAACTCGCCGCGCAGGCGATCAAAGCTGGCATCGCCTGTAATCAGGTCAACGAAACCGAACGGCGAAACGGCACTGAGCAGCCGCGCAAAAACGGGCAAGTCGGCAATCACAAAATCGTTGATCTTGACGACGCCTTTGATCACGCGGGGATTATCCGGAAGGCTTTCGCCCCAAACGACAATCTGGCCTTTTTGCACACCGCTGCCGAACCCCATACCTTGTAACGCCGTGCCGAAATTGTCCGACTCCATGCTGAGTTTGAGCTTGCCCGCTTCGGGCATGAGCTTGATGGTGACCGGCGTGCTGCCTTGAGCGACCCCGAACAAATCCATTTGATCCCAGCCAATAGAATCGCGCTTCGCCTGAAACGTAACGGAAGATAAAAAGCCGTCGTCGCTTGTATAGAGCTTGTTCAGCTTGATCGTGTAATTCTTGGGTCTGTCTTTCTCGGGGTCTTTCTTCGCCTGCTCCGCCGCTTTCTCTGCCGCCGCCTCGGCCTCGTCTTCCATGCCGTTCAGGTCAAACGCCTCGCCTGAGATTTTGATGCCCAGCGGTTTACTCAGGTCAAGCGGGCGGGTATAGCTGACTTCCGCATTGCTGCGCCCCAGCATAAATGGTTTGAAGGACAGAGCCACCAGCTTGCCACTGGCCTCGTCAAGCTCGGCGGTGCCTTTGACTTTCACGGTCGGCCCCTGAAGGTCGATACTGCGGAAAAAGAGGTTCTTACCCTTTGGGATATCCAGCGTGAACGCCAACTGGACCGGATCGCCCACCTCCTTGGTCCAGCCGATGTCCTTAAGCCGCACCGCAGCTTGCTTAAGCACCACCTTGCCCGACACCTGCGAGAAGCCTTCGCGCTGGTTGACATAGCGGATCGTCGTCGGCGTTTCACCCTGCACCTTCGCCAGCGAGTCCAGACCATAGAACAGCCCCCATTGCTCGCCCTTCAAGGTCGCGTTAATTGTCGCATCGTGAAGGGGAACATCGGGCTTGCGGCTGGCTCCGAAATGACTGGTCCAGACAATTTGCGCAGGAACGGTATTCAAGGCCGCTTTGCCCTTCAGCCCAAAGCCTTCCTTGGTCAGGTCCAGATCAAAATCGCCAGCCGTGATCGCAATGGAAGGAACCAGCTTGGCCGCGCCGAAATCCCTGATCTTGGCCTGTGCTTTCACTTCAACATCCTTGAGAAGGAGCGCATCCAAAAGCGGCATGTGCAAGGTCAGCTCACCCTCGACCGTCCCGCTGCTGTCTTCGGGATCGAGCCCGATTTCCTTGGCATAGCCCAAGGGCGGCGCGTCCAGAACTTTCAGCACTTGTTTCGCCGGTCCCGCCAGTTTGGCCGGAATAGTGATATATTGCGTGTCTTCCTGAAAATGATCCATCACCAGCGTGAAGGGCTGGAGCTTGATGTCGCCTGTATGGCCACCAAGGATTTTGATGTCCATATGCTCAAGGTCAAAGCTAGCCTCGGCACTGACATTCTCGATGGAGGGCATGCCTTCAAGGTAATTGACCGTCCCGTCCTTGGCGTACACTTTACCGCCACCGGACTCCAAAACGATATTCTCGAAATCGTTCCATTTGGCATGGCCGCGCACCGTCAGTTCGCCATGCGTGAAAAGGCCCTTGGTCAGGCTTTGCGCGATCCACAAACGGGCATCGGGAATGGCGACCTTGGGCCAGATTGCGCCGAACGAATCCATCGGGACATTATCCAGCTTCACCGTCGCGGTAAAGGAATTGCTCTCCAGCCTGTTGGACAGCCAGATCAGGTCTTTGGGAGTCGGTGTCTGGGCCTCAAGCGTTGCGGACAGTTTCGGGCCGCCGAAATCGACTTCCGCAAGCGGGACAGAAAGCTCTTTCTTCTCCCGATCATACGAGGCTTTAAGCTGGACCTTTGCCACGCGGCGCGGCGCGTCCCACAACGTTTCGTCACGAAGGAATCCTTCGCCACCTTCCAAAGCCAGAGATGCCGACGCGATATTCAGATCGCGATCCGTACTGACCGACATTTTGCCGGACAAGGGGAAATCGGCGACTTTCAAGACGTCCAGCTTCAAGCGTTGCGCGGCCAAAGTCGAAGGATTGATTCCACCAAACGAGAGATTGATGTGATGCAGCTTGCTGGCTTCTTCGTAGGCATAAGTCATATCGAGCGTTGATTGCCCCTCGCTCGTCTCAACCAACACCTTCGCCGCGCCGTCCGCTTTGCCGTCCTCATGCGTCACGCGCAGCTCGGGCATCCGCACGGTCCAGTCTTGCCCCGTCATGCCATCGGCAACCGTCACAGCAACATCTTTGATCGCGATCACATGCCGCAGGCGTGGGTTAGCCAGTTCATCAGCCATGACTTGAAGGAAGAGAAAATCAACCGCTTCCTCGACCTGCTTCTGGTCCTCTGTTTTATCGGGATGCAACCCCGAAGAAAGGATGCCGTTTTTATCCCTGACCAACCACAAGTGGGCCTGATCGGCATTCAGTTCCTGAGGGATCAGGCGACCACGGATCAGGCTCCACAGACGGACCTTGACTTCCAGCCGCTCGAAGCTCGCCACGTCCTTGTCGGCAGGCCCGATCAAGCGGGACTTGTCGCACTGAAGCGACAGGATTTGCTTGCGATTGTCCCAGCGCAAAAACGCCCCGCCCGTCTCCACCCGCAATTCAGGCTCGAAAGTGGACAAAGTCGTTTGGATATAGGGTGTTATGTCCTCCGACCGCGCGGCCAACGTCGCGATGCGCCACGCAAGAATCATCCCCAGAACGGCCAGAATGCCAAACAGGGTAGCGAGCGATTTCAGGAGAAAGCGAAGAAAACGGACCATAGGCGGGGAGAATATCTAGAACCACCGCGTCTGTCATGTAAAATCGCCCCACGGCACAACCCAGAAAGCCATTTAGTTTCACACCGTTAGTATGGTATAGTGCGATAAAAGAAGTTATTACGACGTTTGAATGAAAGATTACTTTTCCTCTCCCCTTGGCGGGAGAGGATGAAAAAACTTGGGCTTAGCGAAAGCTAAGTCCATAGTTTTTACTGGTACGGGGGTAAAACACTGTTGGTCATTACCCCCACTCTTGCAAAATCTAAGACTTACTTCGTAAGCCTAAGATTTTGCTTTCTCCCCCGCCAAGGGGGGAGAGGTTTAATTTGGGAATCCCTTAACACGGCTTAATACATGAACTTTTTATCCCCTATCGTCCACCCGACACCTGAGAACATCGCCAAGGCGGCTGCTTTACTTCAAGCTGGCAAGCTGGTGGCTTTTCCAACCGAGACGGTCTATGGCCTCGGCGCGGACGCGACCAATGACAAGGCCGTCGCTTCTATCTATGAGGCTAAAGGCCGCCCGCAATTCAACCCGCTGATTATCCATGTCTCCGAGGCCAGCGATCTGCACCCCTTCGTCGTCTGGAACGACAAGGCCGAGTTTCTGGCGGGCATCTTCTGGCCCGGTCCGCTGACCTTTGTGCTGCCACGCAAACCCGATGCGCCGATCTCGCTGCTTGCCAGCGCAGGGCTGGATACGCTGGCGGTGCGCTGTCCCCATCATCCTGTGGCGCGTGAGTTGATCCTTAAAACGGAACTGCCCATCGCCGCCCCCAGTGCCAACAGCTCGGGAAAGCTTAGCCCGACGCTCGCCGCGCATGTCGCCGAGTCGCTGGGCGATAATGTCGAGATGATCCTTGACGGCGGCCCAGCGCATGTAGGTGTCGAATCCACCGTCCTCGACCTGTCCGGCGATGTCCCGACCATCCTGCGCCATGGCGGCGTGACGATTGAGGATCTAAGCGCACTTATCGGAACGGTTCGCTGCGCCCTGCACGATCCCATGGCTCCCAAAAGCCCCGGCATGCTGCTCAGCCACTATGCGCCGACCCTGCCACTCCGGCTCGCCGCGACGGAGGCCTCGCCCAGTGAAGCCTTCCTAACTTTCGGTGATGACACAGCGGCCAAAGGTGGAGCCAAGCGCATCAATCTAAGCCCCGAGGGCGATCCGATGGAAGCGGCGGCCAATCTGTTTACCTATCTAAGGCAGTTGGACGATCCGGCCTTTAGCGGGATCGCCGTCATGCCCATCACCGAAAAAGGCCTAGGTGCTGCCATCAACGACCGCCTCCGCCGCGCCGCTGGGCCGAGGGAGTAGGCTTATCCCAAGCTCGACAGCGTCTTGAGCACGTCATGGCGGCGTTCATCGTCGCTCTTTTCATTCTTATAGGTATGTTCTTTGGCTTCGGTGCCGAAGTTGGCCATGTCCATCTGGGCCAGCATCATGGTAGCGAAGGGCGAGGCGGTTGTTTTATCCAACGTCGAGCCGCTTGAAAACGTAAACGAGCCACTAGAAGATCCCGACGAACTGGCTGTTCCGGCCAAAGCGGCCAGCGTGGTTTCTTGCGCCGTCTTGTCGGCCATCGTCGCCGCCGTGAAAATCGCGCCTGTCGCCGTTGAGGCAGAGCCGGTTTGAGTGGTCGAGGCGGAGGCAAGACGGACGGCATCGGCGGCTTTCGTAGAAGTCGCATCGAACTTCTGCTCGAACTGGGCATAGATTTGCCCAACGCTCTTCGCCTGCCCCGTAGTCTTGTCATAGAAAATGCTGCGGTTGGCCGAGGCTGCCTGTGGCAACAAGTCGGCGGCCTTGGCACTTGGGTTGTTTTTCAGCGCATTGAGAAAGGTGCTGGCCCCACCTGATCCAAGGAAATGGGCCATATACATATCCGTCGCGCTGACATCGCCGCCAACGGCTTGCTCAAGCTTTTCTTTATTGTCCTTGGCCAGTTCGGCCGCCATGCTGGCCGAGATTTCAGGATCGGTGCGCAAGGCCAGAATGGCCTTCTTATCCGCGGCGTTGGCGACGCGGGCTACGCCGTCGCTGCCCACCGTGATTTTCGACGCTTCTTCGGACAGGCCGTATTTGTCGCCGTTTTCTTTGACAGTCTTCAGCCATGTCTGGTCGATAAACTGATACAGTCCGGTGGCGGAACTTTTTGCCGCCTTGGCCGTGGGGTTGAGGCTGCTCTCCTGCTGGGCCTGATTGAGGAGATAGGTAAAATCTACCCCCGATGTCGAGCTAGCCTTCTGGATGGCACTCAAGACCCGCGACCGCATCCCTGAGGCTGTGGTCTGTGTCGCGGCTTGGGCATTGATTGTGCTTGTGTTTGTTACGCTCATGGCTGGATCGTCAAAAACTTCTGTGGTTAGTCTCACCCCAGATACTTGCAACATGCGTGCCAAAATTGATCAGGTGATCCAGCCGCCACCCAGAAGCCTGTCGCCCTGATAGATAACGCCAGCCTGTCCCTTGGCAACACCGGAAACGGGTTCCTCAAAAACGAGGCGGCCGCCCTCGCCTTCTGCAAAAAACCGTCCCAGAGCCGGTTGCTGGGCAGAGCGCAAACGGGCCTGAACACAGAAGCCTTCCCCAGGGACAAAGCCACCAAGCCAGTTCACATCGCGCAAAACGACCTCGCGCCGTTCAAGAGCTTCGCGCGGGCCGACAACGACCTGCCGCGCCACAGCGTTGACAGACAGGACATAGAGCGGCTCGTTAGCATCACCGATGCGGGCGGAGAGGTTAAGCCCCTTACGCTGGCCGACGGTGTAGTGAATGATCCCTCCATGCCGCCCCAGCACCCTGCCCGCCTGATCCACAATATCCCCAGCCTGATCGGCAAGCGGTGAAAGCTTGGCGACAACAGAGGCATAATCACCCTGCGGTACGAAGCATATATCTTGGCTGCCCTTCCTCTCAGCGACAGGCAAACCGTGCCGCCGCGCCAGCTCACGGACGTGATCCTTTGTCATCTCCCCAAGTGGAAAGCGCAGGAAATCTATTTGCGCCTGCCGCAAAGCAAACAGGAAATAGCTTTGGTCCTTGGTTATATCTCGCCCTTTATGCAGTTCGGCGACGCCCTCAAGCCCCACAACGCGCCGCGCATAATGGCCTGTTGCCAAAGCCTGTGCGCCGTGCGCCTGCGCTGCTTCAATCAAGACACCAAACTTGATAAAGCGGTTACACAAGGCGCAGGGCAAAGGTGTCTCCCCAGCCCGATAGCTTTGGGCAAAAGGCATCATCACCTGCTCACGAAAGGCCGCTACGGCATCGACGATATGATGTTCAAGTCCAAGATGCGCCGCGACCTGCGCCGCTGCTGTGAAATCATCACCAGGCTGCAAACGCAAGGTAAGCGCGACAACCTCCGCGTCCTCCTCGCGCAGCAACGCAGCCACAACGGCACTATCCACGCCGCCCGACAAAGCAACAGCACAGCGGATTCTCTGCGTCATTCCAACCGTTCCTGTGGACCGTGTTAGATGATATGGCTACGGATCATCCACATGGCCTTGTCATGCGCCGCAAGGCGGCCGACCATCATGTCCTGAGTCACCAGATCGTCGATGTTATCGGCAAAATCTTCGGCATCGACAAGACGAGCACGGATTTTCTCGTGCGACTCAAGTAAGTCCTTGAGCATGGCATTCGCGCTGAGTACTTTCGGGCTAGCTTCCTTGATGACGGTATTTTGCAAGAAAGCGTCCATGCTGCCGTCCGGCATCATGCCCAGAGCGCGGATGCGTTCGGCAAGATCATCGGCCGCCTGAAACAAAGCATCATACTGCTCCCCGAAGAAGGTGTGGAGCGAGGCAAAGTTGGGCCCCAACACGTTCCAGTGATAGCCATGCGTCTTGACCGCGAGCACATAGGTATCGCTTAAAACTAGAGCGAGCAATTTGGCCATCGCAGCTTGCGCGTTGCCACCAGCCTTCGGTGCCGCCGCAGCAGTCGTTTTAACGGTCGCTTTAACAGCTTTCGTTTTTCCTTTACCGGCCATTTTATCCTCCCTCGGTTAGTGTGCTTAGATCGATCCCAAAAAGTGTAACACAACGGCTTAGGCGCGTAAATCGGCAACAGCCTGCGCAATCCGGCGGCAGGCTTCATCCAAGACTTCCTGTGCAGCGGCATAGGAGATGCGGAAACAGGGGCTCATACCGAAAGCTGCGCCATGGACCAACGCGACCTTTTTCGCCTCCAGAAAATACGTCACGACATCCTGATCGTTTTGCAAGACCTTCCCTTGCGGCGTTTGTTTGCCGATCAGGGCGCCGCAGGACGGATAGACATAAAACGCGCCTTGCGGGAGCGGACATTCGATCCCTTCAATGGCATTCAAGTCGGCCACGATCTTGTCGCGCCGCGCGCAAAACACGTCGCGCTGGCGGGCTATAAAGTCTTGTGGGCCCGTCAGGGCGGCTAACGACGCTGCCTGACTGATCGAACAGGGGCACGCCGTCAGGTGGCTTTGAATACCCGCCATCGCCTTAATCAAAGATTGCGGCCCCGCGCCATAACCGATGCGCCATCCCGTCATGTTATAGGCCTTGGAAACGCCATTGACGACGAGCGTACGCTCGTAAAGCTCCGGCACCACTTGCGCGATTGTCGTAAAAACAAGCCCGTCATAAACGATGGGCTCATAAATATCGTCGGTCATGACAAAGACGTGCGGGTGACGCAAAAGTACTTCCCCCAAGGCCTTCAGTTCACCTTGGCTGTAAACCGCGCCCGTAGGATTGGAAGGCGAGTTCAGGATAAGCCACTTCGTCTTGGGTGTGATAGCGCGATCAAGCTCTTGAGCCGTCATCTTGTAGCCATTGACCGCTTGGGTCGGCACAATCACGGGAACGCCTTCGCACAAGGAAACCAGATCGGGATAGGAAACCCAGTAAGGCGCAGGAATAACGACTTCATCGCCCGCATTGATCGTCGCGATCAAGGCGTTGGAGATAACCTGCTTGCCGCCTGCACTGACCGTAATCTGCGCAACGTCATAATCAAGCCCGTTTGCGCGTTTGAACTTGGCGGCGACGGCTTGCTTAAGCGGCATGGTGCCATCAACATTCGTATAGCGAGTCTCGCCGCGCCAGATTGCATCAATGGCAGCCTGTTTGATATGATCAGGCGTCTCAAAGTCAGGCTCACCCGCCGCAAGGATCATCACATCCTCACCCGCTGCCTTCATCTTAAGCGCAAGGCTGTTGATGCCGACCGTCGCGGAAGGCGCAATTTTATCAAGGCGGCCCGCAAGGAGCCTTACGTTCGCAATCATAGAAACTCCCTCTCGTCATCAATCAACCTCATAAAAAAGCAACCCCAAGAACACAAAGGCAGGCGACACATTAACCATATTTACACTCAAGATGCGTCTGTTTATAGTGTCTTTGAGAATCCCTCCTTCAGAACCTTCTCATATCACACAGGATCAAGATATGTCTAATCCGCTGAACAAACTAAAAATCGGCTCGCGCATATATCTGCTTATTGCGATTGTCACGCTGGGCATGGCGGGCATTTTCCAGTTTAGCATGCTGCATATCGAATCTTCTCTTTTTCAAGAACGCAACGAATCCACGAGGCGCCTTGTCGAATCGACGCGCACCTTGCTCCTTGATGTTTATCAAGAATCCAAAAAGGCTGGGATGGACGACGCCGCCGCCAAAACCGAGGCCCTCAAGCACCTCAAGTCCATACGCTATGACGGTAACGAATATTTCTGGGCCAACGATCTTGAAGGCAAAATGCTGATGCACCCGATCAGGTTGGAGCTGAATGGCACCGACATCAGGGGCATCAAAGATGCCAAGGGATCAACCTTCTTTTCCGAAATGATTGACCTTGTCAAAAAACAAGAAAAGGGAAGCATCACCTATTACTGGCCACCTGATTCAACAGCAAAACAGAAAATATCCTATGTGTCGGGCATCAAGGAACTCGACCTGCTGGTTGGAACGGGCGTTTATGTCGAGGATGTTGAAAAGACAATCGCCAATGTCGAAAAGCAACTGGCAATAGCCGTATTGGGAATTGCTCTCGTTTCCTTTATCATCGCGCTTTATATCGGGCGCACGATCTCGAAACCGATTATCTGCCTGAATGATTCGATGCAGAAACTCGCCGCTGGCGATTTGAACATCGGCATCTGCGCTTATGGTCACGAAGACGAAGTCGGTGAAATGGCGGCGACGGTGTGCGTCTTCCAAGACAATGCCAAGCAAATGGAGCGCATGAAAGCCGAGCAAGCCGAAATGGAACGACGGGCCGCCACCGAAAAGAAAGCCGCTATGGAAAAAATGGCTGCCGACTTCGAAGGTTCGGTCGGGCATATTGTCAGCGTCGTTGCCTCTGCGGCCACACAGCTTCAGGCCAGTTCCAAAAACCTTTCGGAAATGTCCGAGCAAACAAGCCAGCAAACGTCGGTCGTTGCCGCTGCGACAGAGGAAGCTTCATCAAGCGTCCAGACAGTGGCTTCGGCGGCCGAAGAGCTGTCGGCCTCGATCAGCGAGATCAACCGCCAGATCGAAGAATCCACGCGTGTTGCCGCAAATGCTGTTCAAGAAGTTCACAGCACCGACGCAACCGTTTCCACGCTCTCTGAAGCCGCCGCCCAGATCGGTGACGTTGTCAAGCTCATTCAGGACATTGCCGAACAAACCAACCTCCTCGCGCTCAACGCCACCATCGAAGCGGCGCGCGCGGGTGAAGCGGGGAAAGGCTTTGCTGTTGTCGCCAGTGAAGTCAAAAATCTGGCCAACCAGACTGGACGGGCAACCGAGGAAATTTCTAAGAAGATCGTCACGGTCCAGAACGTCTCAAACGAGTCCGTAAAGGCGATCCGCTCAATCGGTACCATCATCGAGCAAATCGACCAGATCACGCGCATGATTGCCGAGGCCCTGCGCCAACAAGACGAGGCAACACGCGAAATCTCCAACAACGTCCAGCAAGCTTCCGCCGGAACAAGCGAGATTTCCAGCAGCATCGTCAACGTCACGCACGCCGCGCAGGAATCGCGCAACGCGGCGACGGAAGTGTTCGACGCGGCCAACGAACTGTCCCAACAGTCCGAGTCGCTGCGCGGCCAGATTCAGGTCTTCCTTGATAAAGTGCGTGCTGGCTAAGAAGCCACGCAAACAGGGCTCGCAGGGGGGGGCAAAACAACTGCGCTATTGCGACGCTTTTTTGCGGCGCAGACCGTCCCAGTATTCCAATCTTTTCCTGATCTCACGCTCGAACCCGCGCTCGACAGGACGGTAAAAGTTATGCCGCTCCATCGTTTCGGGGAAATAGTTCTGGCCGGAAAAGCCTTCAGACGTGTCGTGGTCATAGGCATAACCTTCCCCATACCCTTGTTCTCGCATCATCTTGGTTGGCGCATTCAAAATATGCTTGGGCGGCATCAGCGAACCATAACGCTGCGCAGCAGCCACGGCGGCCTTATAAGCCATATAGGTCGCATTCGACTTGGGTGCCGTCGCGAGATACACAACCGCTTCAGCAAGAACCAGTTCTCCTTCCGGCGAGCCAAGCCTTTCGTAAGATTCCCACGCCGCCAGCGTCAAAGGCATAGCTTGAGGATCGGCAAGCCCGACATCTTCCGCCGCAAAGCGTAACAGGCGACGCGCGATATAACGCGCATCCTCGCCCCCTGCCAGCATACGCGCAAACCAGTACAAGGCGGCATCGCAATCCGACCCACGCAGGGATTTATGAAACGCGCTGATCAGGTTATAGTGCCCGTCCTGCGCCTTATCATAAAGCGGCATCCGCTTTTGGACAAAAGAGGCCAGCGCATCGCGATTGAGCGGTGCCTTCAGCATCGCCTCGAACAAGGTCTGGACCATTCCCAGCAAATAGCGCCCGTCCCCGTCAGCCATTACCACAAGATCGCCGCGCGCCTCGTCACTGACCGGCAGTGTCTTGCCTTCACTTGCTTCGGCGCGCTCGATCAAAGACAGCAGGGCTGCCTCATCAAGCCGGTTTAGGGTGAAAACCTGACAGCGCGACAGCAAAGCACCATTCAGTTCAAAGGAAGGATTCTCCGTCGTCGCACCGACCAGAACCACCGTGCCATCCTCGACATACGGCAACAAAACATCCTGTTGCGCACGGTTGAAACGATGGATTTCATCCACGAACAATAACGTCCCCTCCCCCGCCGCTTGCCGCGCTGAAGCCGCGTCGAAGATTTTACGCAAATCCGCGACACCCGCCGCGACAGCCGAAACAGGCTCAAACGTCAAATGACAGGCATCGGCCAAAAGGCGGGCTATTGTCGTCTTGCCACAGCCCGGCGGTCCCCACAGGACGAGCGAAACAAGCCGAGCATGCGCCACCATGCGCCCAAGCGGGGCATCGGGCGCGAGCAGATGATCCTGTCCGGCCACTTCGTCCAAAGAGCGTGGGCGCAAACGATCCGCCAAAGGCCGGTCGGCGAGCTGTGAAAAAAGTGAAGCAACCATATTGAAACCCTACGCCATGATGCTCGCAGACAGCAAGTCACGATCTTGGCCAGATGTATCGAAATTCGTTCCGTTACGGCATGCTATACGATTACCGACAAACGAATTTTCTGTACTCGACCTATTTTTTAACCATACTCCTAACTAGCCTTCTGTGATTCTTTCCCCTCTGGTCCGCCATGACAACACCTCTTCCCTCAGTATTAACCGAGCGCCTGCGCTTCATGCAAATCGACGCCCAGACAGGTGCGCTTCTGCATGCTTTCTGGCCTCATGTCGAATCCAAGATCCAGTCGATCCTCGACGGCTTCTATGACCATGTGGTCGCCATTCCCGCACTTAAACAGATGCTGGGCCAGCAAATCCCCCGTCTGAAGGAAGCACAAAAAAAGCATTGGGGTATGCTCTTTTCCGGCACTTTTGACGCAGCCTATTACGAAAGCGTTCACGGGATCGGTTTGATTCACAACAAAATCGGCCTTGAGCCGCGCTGGTATATCGGGGGGTATAATTTTGTTCTCAGCCGCCTGACCGATGCTGTGATCGCCCATTACAAATGGTCGCCCCAGAAACAAGCGGCCCTGATCCGCGCGATCAACTGCGCTGTCATGCTCGATATGGATATCGCAATTTCGACTTATCAGGAAGCCTTGCTTGAAGACCGCGCCCGTCGCGGGAAGACACTCGACTCCCTCATGTCCGCTTTTGAGGTCAAGGCAAACACGCTTGTTTCATCCGTGTCTTCCGCCGCACATAAATTGCAGGACACGGCGCGCTCCATGTCGACAACGGCCAACGCCACAATCCACCAATCTGCCAGCGTCGCAGCTGCTGCCGAGGAAGCCAGCACGAACGTCCAAACTGTTGCCTCTGCTGCCGAAGAGCTGTCTGCTTCTGTCCATGAGATTTCGCGTCAAGTCAACCAATCCGCCAAAATTGCCGATCAAGCCGTGAGCGATGCCGAGAAGACAAATCAGGTCGTCACGAAACTTGCAGACGGTGCCCAGAAAATCGGCGACATTGTGAAACTCATCAACGATATTGCTGGACAAACAAACCTGCTCGCCCTTAATGCCACCATCGAGGCCGCGCGCGCCGGTGAGGCAGGCAAAGGCTTTGCGGTTGTCGCCAGCGAAGTCAAAAATCTGGCCAACCAGACGTCGCACGCGACCGATGAAATCACCCAGCAAATTAACGAGATCCAGCTTTCGACCCGCGAAGTCGTCACGGCTATTCAAGGGATCAGCCATATCATCAGCGAGATCAGCACAATCTCTAGCTCCATCCTCACATCGGTTGAACAGCAAGGCGAAGCGACACGCGAGATTGCCCACAATGTCGCCGAAGCATCGCAAGGCACGCGTCAGGTTACGTTGAATATCTCCAGCGTCAGTGCCGGTGCCAACGAGACAGGCCAGGCCGCGACACTCGTCTCTGAAGCCGCGACGAACCTGTCGGACGAGTCCAGCAATCTCAGCAGCACCGTCCAGACATTCCTAAGCGAAGCCAAAGCTGTTTAGGACCTGCCGGTCATTATTGAAAAAATCTTATTTGGGAACGGCGTTGCAGGCCAAGCGGTCAACGCGCTCGTTTTCGTCGTGACCGTTATGCCCCTTCACCCAGTGGATTTCGACTTGGTGCGGGGCCAAAGCCGCCTGTAACCGTTGCCACAAATCCACATTTTTCACGGGCTTCTTGTCGGCGGTCTTCCATCCACGCTTGATCCACGACGGCATCCATTGCGTGACGCCGTCTTTGAGATATTTGCTGTCTGTCGTGAGTTTAACCTGTGACGGCTTCTTGAGAGCCTCAAGAGCCATAATCGCCGCCATCATTTCCATACGGTTGTTGGTCGTCTGAGCCTCGCCACCGGAAAGCTCCTTCTCTACCCCGCCACACCGCAGCAAAGCCCCCCACCCCCCTGGTCCAGGGTTCCCACTACACGCTCCGTCCGTAAAGATTTCAACGAGGGGCATACGCAACCGGGGTCCACATCCAATAAAATAGATTACACAGCACCAGGCGTGAATCCGTCGTCATCAGAGCGACCCGCGCTACCAGTGCCCCCAGCCATATTGCCAGCCGCTCCGCCACCAGCACCACCACCGGAAGGCGAAGGCCCTCCTGCTCCACCACTTCCACTTGGGGATGACGATCCACCAGTATTACCCGACGGGCCTCCACTGAACTGAGACTGGTTTTTATCGAACAAGTTCTGATGTTCTTTATCATTAGGATTATAAAACTTCGAATCCTTGTATTTATCAGGCCCCAAGGACTCAAGATGTTGGATCACGCCGTCTTTGGCACCCTGTTTCTTGTCCTTAAGATCCTGACTATTCTTGCGCATATTTGAAATCATATCCGTTGGACCTTTGACAAGACCAGGCAGCTTAGACCCGAGCATATCCTTGCCGACATAAGCAGCACCGGCGGTGAGCAGGCCAGTATCCTTGATCTGCTCTTCCTGTACCTTCCCCATGCCAAGGTAAGACAAGGCAACCTGAGGGAACAAACCAATGGTACTGAAGCACTGGTTGGCCAAGATCAACACAAGGACACAGTAGATGACGGTATAGACGATCCGTGCGATGATCTCGTTGCTGTCCGTATAAGCCCCCGTCCCCCTCGCCGTAATCATGAAAACATCATTCAGGAAATGAAGCGTAGCGGCAAACAGCAAATAACCGGCAATCAACCCAAACACCATCAGAATCGGACGCAGCAAAACCTGCATGGCAACGGAATAGCCATATTTGCCATACTGACCAGCCAACCCCTCTCCATACGGGTTAACATGCGCCAACGCAAACAGCGGGGCCAGAACAACCAGTTCGAATACGGACATAATCCACTGCAACGCGCCAAAGAAGAAGCGATAGAAAGGATAAAGAGGCACAATGAAGCCGAAGGTAAAGCCAACCATATAAAACAGACTGGCAATTGAGATCAAGATGCTGCCGATAAAGGCGGCAAATTGCCCCAGCACAATCGACGATGCATAAACACCAGCCCCAACCCCCATCAAAGTTGTTCCCAGCGAGACGTTATTCTGCCCCCAAGCTGCAACTTCAGCCAATGGATTCAAGGCAGCTCCGAACTTAAGCGACAAATTGCCGTTCACATCCCAAATATTGGCGTGAATCGCGATACAATCCACGATGTTCAAAAGGGTAACGACAGGGTTGGCTGACTTGACGAGATCGGTCAGACTAACATCGCTGATGCCCTTCCCGTCATCACAATTCGAAGTGGCATTCTTACTCGTGTATTTGAGTTCGGTACTCACGCTCCCCATGAAAGATTTGTAGTTTCTATGCGAGTCCTGAATGACGCTAAGGATTTCCTCGGACGCTTTATAATCGCTCTTTATATCCATAATAATCGACGGCTTGATAAACGTGGGCAACGCCGACCGCAACGCGCTCATACGCTGCGCCATAAGGGATGTAATCCGGTTAAACCACGAAGCCGCGGTCAACCAGCCCGTATCCGAAAAATGCTTGTCTGTAACAGCATCTTTTAGTTGTTGATCGGCCTTTGTTTTGGCGCCAGCAAACGCCCCCTGCACGGCGGTCGTTAAGTTGGTCTCAAAGGTTGAGATCAGTGAGTCAAGAGCCGCCGCTCGCTGCGTCACGGTCTTGTTGGAATAAGCCCCACTGCTTGTGATCATATCGGGGCCATAGGTACTAACGTAGGTATGGACATCCGTTAAAAGACCCTCAAACTTATTAAGCTGGGCTGTAAAAACCCCCTTATACGGACCATCCGGCTCAGCGCGAACTTGATAGCCGCCGCAAAATTCTTGAGGATCAACCGCGTCAAAATCATTATTGGACGTCATTTCAAGTGACAGAAAATGCTTTCCCTCTTTAATCGGATCTTTTGCCGCCAACTCGGGCAACGTCAAAACCTTGTTGGTTGTCGAGGAGCTTGTTACAACGCCCGCAAGCCAATCAAAGCTACTCGTGTTGCCATTAATCCCAGACTGGGCAATATAGAAATTCGTGATATAGGCGCAAGCATCCATCGCAATCAGGGAAACAACCGTGTTGCGGGCATCGGATTCAAGATTAAGGCAGGAAGGCGATCCCTTCCCCGATTCACATACGCCAAGCGAAGCTTCGGTGTTGATCGATGACGAGAAAGTCGACCAAGCCTGACTGGCCAATCCCGACCCCCAACGCCCAACCTGCATGGCAAGATACTGGGCTGTGTTGTATCCTGTCACAGTCGCCGTACCGCTGCCAGTCGAAGCTCCAATCGGAACCAACATCCCGATAGCAAAAACGAGACGGATCGGCCCCCAAATCTGATTGGCACGGCCCATGGGCTTACCGGTATGCGCCGTTTCGGCAATCATGAAGGTCAGGTGATAGATTAAAAGCAGCCCAGCCAAAGCCAGAATAGCCGTACTGTAAAAACTCAGCGCAGTCCCCATCGCCTGCTGCAACTTCGTATAGGTGGGCGCATCGACACTCGTACCCGTCAAGGTCATCTTGTCGCCCATGAACAAATAATTGATCCACTGGATGCCCCAATCCTCGCCGGCTGGCGACGTGAACAGCCCTTGCGCATGGGCGGAACTGACAAACAGCGATGAAAGAATCGTCAGGACAATCATGACCGAGAAGAACAGACACCCGACGACAGCAACGAAAAGGATAATCTGCGGGATTCCCTTTTTCGTGAACGACAATTGGCTGTACGCCGTCGCAATGACGGTCCCCAGTGTCAACCGTATGCGCGTATCAGTCAAAGCAGGATGATCTTTGGGAAAAAGACGATAGGAAGCGAAGATCAAGGCCAACATGCGGACAAACATGCCCATGCTCTCCTTAAGAGGCCCAATCTCGCGATCAATACGTGGATTAAACAAGAGGCCCAGAAATGAACGTTTTTTAGGCTGTTCTTTCGGACTTTGATCTTGCTTGAACGACATGAATAAACTCCCGATTATCTGCCCCGGTAACTGTCGCGCGACTTTTACCCACAAAAGGCAAAAAACAAAACACCTTCTAAGGCCTAATAGAACATTATACCCCAAAGAGTTAAAGAGCTTTTAATTAATTTCATCGAGCAAACCAAGGTACCCGCGCGGCAAGAAAGACGTTACAGTTAATATCATTTAACTATTCCGACGGACTCAAAAAAAGCGGGAGCCGAAGCCCCCGCTTTCATCTTTTACCAAAGGCCCCGCATAGACGGGGACAGAGGCTTACTTTTGTAGAATGATCTCGGCGCGACGGTTCTGGGCCTCACGGACCTGATCCGCCGTCGGAACCATCAGACTATTCTTGCCAGAACCGGAAGCAGCAATGGCATCAGTCGTGACGCCAAGACGTTCGAACTCGGCCTTGACGGCAGTAGCACGACGCTCAGAGAGCTTCTGGTTATATTTCTTTGTGCCCATCGTGTCGGTGTGGCCCGTGACGACGAGACGGACATAGGTGCCCTTCTTGTAGTCTTCAGCCGCCGAAGCGATGATGCGCTGAGCTTCAGGGGTCAGGCTCGACTTATCGAAGTCAAAGAAGACCATGTAGCTCTGGGGAACAGGCGCAACAACCGGAGCCGCAGCCTTCGGCGCGACAGGGGCCGGAACCGGAGCTGGCGCAGGAGCCGCAACCGGTGCAGCCTTCGGCTTGTCGAAGGTATAGCGAACGCCGATCATCAGGTTATGTGAAGCATTCTCGGTCTCGGCGCGAACGCCGGCATCGGTCTTGAACTTCAGATCAGGTGTAGCGAAATAGCGGTAATCCGCCGTCAAATCCCAACCGCCTTCAAGATCATAAGCTACGCCAGCGATGCCTTGATAAGCAAACGCCGTGCGCGTGCTGTCCAAAACTGCGCCATTGATCGTGCGCAGATTGTCGGCATCAACCAACGACACACCAGCACCAGCACCGACATACGGTGTCAGACGCATGCCTGTGTCGTATTCGTACAAGACGTTGCCCATGAACGCCATGTTATGGATGCCACCACCGACATCGCCCGAATTGGTGCCATGAATGTCATTGGCCGCCGAATGGCGATAGACAAACTCACCTTCCGTGCGGATGCCATTGCCCCAACCATAACCGCCGTAACCGCCAAGGCCCCAGCCGGTCTTATATTCAATATCGTTGCTCACGCCGGAAAGCGAGCTTTCACCATCTTCCTGAAACACCATGTTGGTGTTGCCGCCAAGATACCAGCCGTCGGGAACGGAAGCCTGAGCGGAAAAGGGAGCGAGCAATGCGAGCGCAGCAACCGCCATCCCAAAAGTACGAACTGAAGTCATGGTAGTCTCCTCAAAAAAGTTTGCCAAAAGCACCAAAAATCTTGAAGATCATACCATCTGTTTCAGACAATCGTTACCTCTTTTTTACCTGGCGACCGAAAAAACACACAGATGTTGCAGAAACCACGCGAAAATTAACCATTGGCCGCTTTCATGCGGTCACTTTCCGCTGTCCCACTCTGGCACGGAATGCTAAGATCGCGCCTTCCAGACGGTCGGATGGTCGCTGCCTGCCCCTATAGTTAGTGGGCAGGGAGAGGAAAGTCCGGGCTCCAGACGAAACGATGCCGGATAACGTCCGGCGAGGGCGACCTTAGGGACAGTGCCACAGAAAACAAACCGCTTGCGGCCTTCGCGTCGCGAGTAAGGGTGAAAAGGTGCGGTAAGAGCGCACCGCGCCCTTGGTAACAGGGGCGGCACGGAAAACCCCATCGGGAGCAAAACCGCGTAGGAACCGCGCGTCTTCTTGCAAAAGAAGGCACCGTTCTTCGTCACGGCAGCAGGTTCGGGTTGGTTGCTTGAGGCGTCTTGGCAACAAGCGTCCTAGATGAATGGCCATCTCTGCCGCAAGGCACAGACAGAACCCGGCTTACAGACCGTCTGGAAATTCTCTCTTATCGAAGAACCGTATCCCTCAAGCCCCACGCACCATGGCGACGAGTTTGTCGTGGATGCCCGTATTGGAGGCAATCAGGGCGGCGGACTGGACGGGGTCTTTGCCGACCACCATCGGGCTGACGAAGCCTCCGGCTTCCTTCACGATGATATACCCAGCCGCAACATCATAAACGCCGAGGCCGGATTCCCAATAGCCATCATAGCGACCAGCGGCGACATAGGCCAAATCCAGCGCAGCCGATCCGGCGCGGCGGATGCCCGCAACTTGAGGCATCACGGCAGCGACTTGCTTGAGAACTTTCACATCGTCCTTAGGGCTACCCTTGAAACCAAGACCTGTGGCGATCAGGCACTCGGACAAATCGGTGCGCGCGGAAACACGCAAACGCTTACTGCTGCAATAGGCTCCCACGCCCTTCTCGGCCCAATACAACTCGTCCGTGATAGGGTTGTAAATCATGCCAGAGATAATCTCGCCCTCGCGCTCAGCGGCAATGGAAATGCACCATTGCGGCACACCGTGCAAGAAGTTGGTCGTGCCGTCCAGCGGATCGACAATCCAGCGTTCACTTGCGCCCACCTTGTCAGCACCACCGTCATTCTCTTCCATCAAAAAGCCAAAGGC
>JAQUHK010000113.1 GCA_028683655.1 Alphaproteobacteria bacterium | reverse complement strand
CCAGGAGACAAACCGCCAGGTTCTTGAGATGTTCTACGGCAAGGACCTCTCTGCACTAACCATGGACGCCAATGGTGAGTTCTCATTCACCCCGGACGCCTCCCCGGAGACCATCTACCGGAGAGTCATCTACCTGGCTAAGGACGGCAACGGAGCCAACACGAAGATCATCGCCAAGATCATGCCCAAGGCAATGGTCTCTGAGACCGGCGAGCAGGCCTGGTCTTCTGAGTCGGAACTGGCTTACGGCCTGACCATCCGCGCTTCTCAGGACGATGAACTCGGCTTCGCCGTTGACCACCGCTTCGGTGGTCCGGGCTGGGTCGCTCTGGCTGAGAAGATGGACATCCCGGTCAGTGCTCTCTAAGTACTGGTAGTGTAAGATATAACCCAGAGCATTGTGCTCTGGGTTATTCTTGTTTATAATGGAGGTATACATGCTGAACCCACCGCCTGTCACAGGCGACATTGCTCTCGACGCCTTTCTGACCAGCGTCTATGAGACTAGCACGACTCTGGAGACAAAAGCCAGACCCGAGGACGGCTGGTCCCTCACCGACTTCGAGGCCCCTGTCTCGGAGGTGATCGGGGATAAAAGGGATCTCATCAACATCGTCACCCAATATGACGACATCAACCTGTATACGACGACCCTGGCCCAGCAGCAAGCCTATCTCGACTCAATTATGGTCGAGATCAGGGATGTGAGTGAGCACTCAGACTGGTTCGCCACAATTATGGAGTGGTGGGACCAGAACTACCAGACCATCACGGAGGCTCAGGCCTTCATGTCTCAGGTGGCTTCAGGAGAGTCTACGGCGACCGCTGCGGCCACGACGGCTACGACAGCGGCCACGACGGCCACGACGGCTAAGACCGACGCTCAGACAGCGGCCACGACGGCCACTGGCAAGGCGACTGTCGCCACAGACAAGGCTCTGGAGGCCTCAGGTCACGCCGATGCTGCAGAAGGCTTCGCTGTTAACGCCGAGGCCTCCATGAACACCGCCTCAGAGGCCGCGTCTATCGCTGTTACCGCCGCCGTCTCTGTGACCCAGTACCAGGGCACCGGCTTCCCGAACGGGGTGGTCGCCGCCCCTGTCGGGTCTATCTACACGGACACCGCTGCTACTGCTGGCGCTATCCGCTGGATCAAATCCTCGGGCGGCACCGGCAACCTCGGCTGGGAAGTTGAGTGGGGAGATACTTACTGGCGAGACATTACCGCTAACGTTTTGAACGGCTGGACCGCCACAGGTGTTCACCTCCGGCGATTAGGCAGGATTGTTCAGTTTCGCGCCTACCAACTGGATGGGAGGAACGCCACCTCCAACATCATCTTCCAACTTCCTGCCGGATTCGGATTTGGGGGATCGGGCTGGCACTTACCCATGACGGGAGGGCAGACCATTGAGGTCACCGGCCTACGCAACGCCATGCTGCCTTCAGGTTCGTTTTACTTCAATGGCGGTTATCACTTCTCATCTTCTGTGATCGTGACTGACTCCTGGCCCACCACCCTGCCGGGCACTCCGGCCTAACCATAAGGATGACGAATGAAAGATATCAAGAAGATGAACGATGCGGAACTAGAGACGCTTCGAGTTGTCGTCCTCACCGAGATCGAGGACCGACAACAACTGATCGCAATCCCAGATCAACTTGAAGCCCTCCTGTCGAATTATGAAGATCGAGGAGGAGATCTCACCCAGATCATTGCTAAGGTGAACAAGAGAGGTAAGAAGTAGTGGCTATCATTGACGACCTGTGGGCACGGATC
The DNA here is from genome assembly GCA_028683655.1 of Alphaproteobacteria bacterium. Classification (GTDB taxonomy): domain Bacteria; phylum Pseudomonadota; class Alphaproteobacteria; order UBA9219; family UBA9219; genus UBA8914. The sequence continues at coordinate 4,536 of JAQUHK010000113.1, read as the reverse complement.
AGAGCGGCCCTCAAGGACCAGATCGATTCAGCTCTGTCTGCGGCCACCCGAGCCGAGACAGCGCGAACAGCGGCGGAGTTGGCTGCGGGTAACGCCACGGCAGCGGTCAACACGGAGATCGAGAAACTCATCAACGGCGCTCCAGCAGCGTTCGACACCCTCAAAGAGGTGGCCGACGAACTCGCGGCGAACGAGACGGAGCGAGCCGCGCTGACCAATGCTATTGCCGCCAAAGCTGACATCGGCTTCGGGGACGTGGTGGCCACCCATATCACAGGCGACTTCAACACCCTTGACCTGTCTGTCGCCGGGCAGTACCGGATTAGGGGTGGCACCGGCTACGTGACGAACATGCCCCTCACGACAGCGGGTCTCTGGTGGAACGTGGTCCAACTAACTGACGCTGACGCGACTGGCGCGAACACCAAACTCTACCTCGCGCACAGCACCACCTCGACCGCCATCTACATGCGGAGTAAGTACGGGGCTACCTGGAGCACCTGGATTCAGATCAACCTCGCCAACTCCACCATGACCTACGCCATCGGCTCAGCGGCGGAACCGACGACGACCGGCTACCTCATGTCGGCGGCGGTCCTTAAGCAGATCATCGGACTATTCACCACCGGCTCCAGCACCGTCGTCCCGTCCGCTCTCGGACAATCTCTGGCGTCCGCCACCGACGCCAGCGCGGCCAGGGTTATCATCGGCGCTGGGACCGTGGAGTCCGTCAACTCCAAGGGAGGGGTGGTCAACCTGACCGCCTCCGATGTCGGAGCCGCTCCGACCACACACGGACACGTCGCCGATGACCTCACGGACGCCACAACCATCGGTAAGTCCGTCGTCACTGCCGCGACCACGGCAGCAGCCCGCACCGCGATTGGCGCGGGCACATCCAGCCTCGCCATCGGCACGACCTCATCAACCGCCAAGGCCGGAGATTATGCCCCGGACGTGGCGGGTGTGGCCGGTCTCACCACCGCGTTGAGCGGAAAGATCAACTGGACGTCGGCCTACACCACCGCCACCCCGGAGACGATTGCATACCGGGACCTTGCGGGGAACCTGGATGTTGCTCCGGCGACAGCCGGATCTCACGCCGTCACCAAGGACCAGGTGGACCAGGCTGTCGCCGGGAAGGTGACTTCAGCCACATCCGGGCTAACCATCTGGACCGGAACCCAGGTCCAGTACGACGCCCTCCCCCTCGCCACCCGTAACGAGGCCACCTTCATGGCGGTGATCGTGTGAGGCTGGGATCAGTAGCAGTTAAAACCGTCATGCTGGCGGGGGTCGGGGTCAAGAGGATCATGATTGGCGGGGCCGAGGCCTGGTCAGCCGTCAAGGATCTCTTGACGGGTTCAGGGTTCACCATCTGGGACGACTTCGAGGCCTCCACGATCAACACGGCGATCTGGTCTGGCTCTGGCGGTCTTATTTCCGGAGGAGAACTCAAGAAGAACACCGCCAACGGAACAGGGAGCTACTGGACCATCTCGCAGTTCGGAAGTGATGACATCACGGTTGAGGTCCAACTGGGAACTGTCACCGACCAGAACCAGCGCTCCAGTGTACTTCTCGGCTCGACGGCTCAGTATATCTACGTAGAGTTCTCCGGCTCCTTCGGAGTTCTTGGAGACTACAACGGCTCGACCTGGACTTCTCGAAACGACTTCGGAGGACGAACCTGGAAGGCCGGGGACCGGATCAAGTTAATCCGCTCAGGTGACAGCCTGACTCTCTATCAGAACACCACCGTCATCGCCACCGCCTCATCCACTGTCGCCAAGGGCACGGCATTCAGGCGGCTCGGGCTGGATGTCCGCCGAGACTCGAACCCCTTCGGAACCTACTACAGCCCGACGTTTGAGGTGGCAGGAGGTTATCTCACCGGGTAGTTTGACATCCCCCTCGCTATGGTGTAGAATAGCAAGAGAACGCTTAAAAACAATGGTCATACCATAGAGGAGAAACATGTCTTATAAGTTCAGCGACATCATCACTGAAGGCGAACGGCGCAAGTCCAAGCGCAATGTCAATCCGGACCCGTTCGAGATTGACCTAGGCTCTGAAGGCACCGTCGAGATTGAGTTCCCGGACGCCAACACTTACCTGGCTCTCGGCCAGGCTGGTGAAGAGAACACCCTCGGCCAACTCCGAGCACTGTTCCGTAAGAACCCGCGTGGCTACAACAAGGTCATCGACGCGCTGGAAGGCGCTCCGGTCGAGTCCATCGCCGTCATGATCGAGAAGATGTGGGACTTCTGGGACCAGGACATTAACCAGGTCCCGGGAAAGTCCAAGGCCTAGTTCAACTCCTGGACGCCTACGGAGATCACATCCTGTGGGACTTCCAGACTGAACTAGGCATTGACCTCCACGATTACGCGACCGGAGACCGAGGGTGGAAGGAGTTCTACTCTCTTTTGTCGGGGCTTGGTCCCCACACAAGGTTTAAGTCGGCCACGACGCAGGACCCGGAGATCGCGGCTCAGATGGTCAACTCGATGACAGAGGATGAGATCAGGGGGATCATGGACTCCGAGGAGAAGGCGGAAGCCGCTGACCTCACCCCGGAGGGTCACACCCTGGTCGTGGAGAAACTCAACCAGGTGATCGACAAGATCGGAATCCTGACCCTTACCATGTCAATGAGTAGTAAGAAGCCTAAGTTCGAGCCAGTTCCGCGTCCCGTCACAGAGACGAGACGTAAACTGAATGAGCGGATAGCGGAGATCACAGAAAGAGACCAGAAGGACTTCTCAAAGTCCATTGGTTTCTAAGCATGGTAAAATGGAGTCATCGTATGTAGCGATGGCTCCATTTCGCATATCTAAGGAGATTTAATGGCGTATGTTCTCGGAGAGGCAGCGGTTAGGGTCTACCCCAACCTCAAGGGCTTCCATGAAAAGATCAAGAAGGAAGTTGAGGAAGCTGGTAAGAAGAATGACGTCAAGATCAAGGTTGACGTTGACGACAAGCAACTCGATCAGCTCCGGAGAGATGTCGAGCAACTCGACGGAACCACGATTAACCTCAAGGTTGCCATCGATGACAAAAGCCTAGACCTTGTCAAGGGGAAGATCAAGGATCTTCACGCTCAGAACATCAGCAACCCGATCAAGATGTACACCGAGATCGATGAGAAGACCATAAAGTCTTCCCAGAAGATCATGGACCAGTTCAAGGCTGACAACGAAGTTCTCAAGACCTTCGTCGGCGTTGACTGGAGCCACGCTGATGAGGCGATGGATGACTTCCGGGAGAAGCAACGGAACCAAACCATCGTCCAGCAGATCAAGATCGAGCAGCCGATTATGAAGGGGATGCCGGGGTCTGCCATGGTGGACCGGCAGAGTCTCAGCATGGCGCGTACCGCTGACGCCGCCATCAAGCGCCAGTGGAATGTCATCACCCTGATCCCTGATATTATCTCTAAGATGGATGAGCAGGTCGAGGCTGGCATCCGCCAGATCTACGACCCCTACCTCCGAATGATCGCCAATGCGTACAAGCAGGTCTCCAAGCCTTTTGTCGGGTTCCGCAAGATCTGGAATGACGCGAAGTCACTCCGGGATCTCATGGATAAGCTCACCCTGGCGACTGAGGGCTACCGACTGAAGATCGGTGAAGCCATGATCAAGGGCTACACCGGAATGAAGCGTTTCCAGGATGGAGCAGAAGCCTCCATCAAGACGGTGAAGAAGCTCAGCAAGAGCCTCCAGGCCGCTGGCAACTGGACTGACATCCTCGGAGGCAAGTTCAAGTCTGCCGGGGAGTGGGCCGGAGGGCTGGGGAAGAAGTTCTCGACCGGGGTGTCCCGGGAGTTCGCGTTCGCCACAGCCTTCATCCAGAAGGACATCTCCAAGATCAAGACCTTCATCGGAGGGATCTGGTCTGGCGGAATGACCAAGCTCAACAAGGGGATGAAGACTCTCACCGAGACGGGCCGAGTCTTCCGGGGGACGATGCTGGACGCCTTCACGGTTGTCGGCAGCATGATCTCCGGGATGAGCGTGGATGACTTCATCCACAAGATCGAGTCCCCGGGGAGGATCTTCCGGAACATGGCCGGAAGCCTCCAGAGAAGCTTCGGGCAGATGAAGACGTCTGTCAGTGACTTCTCCAAGATCACCCACAACATCATGGCCGCGTTCTTCGATGAGATCGGGATTCAGGCCCGCAAGGTGCAGGACGCCTTCGGCAACCTCTTCTCGGTGATCGGGACGCAAGGTCGCAAGGTCGCCACCGGCGTCAAGTCCGTGTTCTCCAACGCGGTCGGAGGAATCAAGGACGACCTGGTCGGGGCCTTCGACATCCTCAGTAACGGGTGGATGAAGAGGTCTGCCAAGGTCAAGGGTGCCATCGACGGGTTCCTTCTGCCGTACAAGGCTGGAATCGGAAATCTGTTCGACTCGCTCTCCGAGCGGTCCAAGGTGTTCACCGGAATGTTCGCCAACCAGTCTCTACTCCTGAGAGCGCAGTTCTCCGGTGCGCTCAGCGACATGAAGTCAAGAATGCCGGACTTTGTGT
>JAQUHK010000014.1 GCA_028683655.1 Alphaproteobacteria bacterium | reverse complement strand
ATTGGTATCATCCCCTCAAAGATCGGGTCATACCGGCGAAGGCCGGTATCTAGGTGCCGCGTGTCCACGCGGCATAAGACTCATCAAACCCAACCGTTTGGGGCAAGCGGAGAATTGGGGACTAGATTCCGGCTTTCGCCGGAATGACCCTTTTTATACACGACATCCCCAACTCTTGAAGTACGAGCAGTATATTAGTTCGCTTTGGCTTTTTTGGTCGGTGCGGCAGGGGCGGGCTGGATGATCTCTTCATCGTCCATGGAAGCTTGCGCGACATCGGTCAGGGCGGCTTCGACGTCCGAGACATCTTCTTCGCGTCCCTCATCGTCGCTCTGGCCTTCATAGGCTATGATCTGCTCGACCATCAGCGTAATCGCTGCCGTCGCGAGACTGAAGAGCGAGATGGCTTGATCCAGCGAAATCGCGCTTTCGGGATTCACCAGCGGGTTGCGGTAATGCTCTTTGATCTGGGCGAGCATTTGCAGCAAGCGTTTGTCGGGGCGGAACGAGGTCGCTTCGTCATCCGACAGAGCCGCCAGCTTCTTGAGATAGATGGCGTAGGTGCGCTCGGTCTTGCCGACCATGGTGCCTGAAAAAGTTTCGTAATATTTCTTGAGCACGATCTCGATGGCGCGCAGCAGGTGCATCCCCGCCGCTGTGCCAAGGCCGTACGCCAAGGCGCGCCCTGCGACGTTGAACTCATCCTGCGAGGCCTGCGGGATAACGGCCAGAAGCTTGGCGGAAAAACTTTGATAGGCGTTTTCGATCAGGTCATAGGTCGAGAAGATGCCGCGCTTGCCTGCCATATAGGTCGGCGCATGCGTCAGCTCTGCCGCCAAAGCATGTTCAAACTTTTCAAGGCTGGCCGCGACAAGCGCAAGCTCGTGCGCGTCAATGCGGTCTTCACCCGTCGGCGTCTTCAGCCGCTTGGTCGATTGGTCGATATAGTATTTGTTGAAGAGGTTGCCAATTCTGGAAAGAAGCCGCTCGGCATCGGCTTTAGAGGTATCGAGGGGAAACGGATCGCCTTTGATCCAGCCGTCAAGAACGGCTTGCGCCTCGGTCAAGGGCGCGAACATCTCGCTCACGCGACTCGTTCGGTTCTCGAACAAAGCATGAAGCTTCGTGGCGAGCTCATAGAAACGATAGGGATTCAAATGCTGCATCTTGAAATCACTTTTCATCGTTTGGAAAACGGCGGAACCATTTCTAGGCGTACGCCAAATCCATCCCTTGCGCAATGACTCATTATGGTTAACACTTTGTTCCTGTAGGTTTATTCCTTGTTTTTTCGTAGGCTTGAAGCCTATGATCGCCCTACCCTTTCCCCTTATGGATTCACTTTTATGCCAACAACATTCCCCGCCTATTGGACCGTGCGCCTGAATGCCCGCGCCGCGCAAATTCCTCTTATCGAAGAAGCCGTTATCGATGAGGCGCAGGCCATTACGACGCTTGAAAGCCCCGATGAAGGCATGAGCGTTCTTGAACTTCTTTACGATTATCCGCCCGATGAGGCCGCCCTGAAGACGCGGCTAGGGGCTGTTCTTGGCGATGAGGCGGTGCCAGCCCTTGAAATTAAAAGTTTAGGGAGTCTGGACTGGATCAAGGAGGTGGCGCAGGAATTTCCGCCGCTGCCCATCGGGCGGTGGACGATTCACGGGGCTGCTTTTCGGGATAAGGTCGGGACGCATACCCTGCCCCTGCAAATCGATTCCACCTCCGCCTTCGGGACGGGGGAGCATCCGACGACGCGCGGGTGCTTGTTGATGCTTGATGCGCTGCTGGACCGTTTTCCTCGCCTGCGCAGCCCCAAGGCGCGGATGCTCGATGTCGGGTGCGGCTCTGGCATTCTGGCCATGGCGTATAGCATGGCAACAGGAGCGCAGGCTCTGGGCATTGACATGGAGGAAGAGTCCATTGCTATCGCGCGGGAGAATATCGCCGTCAACAAGCTGGAGAGCCTTGTGAGCGTCGAGACGGGCATGGGCTATGCGCCCGCCAGCGTGGCGGCCCGCGCGCCCTATGACCTCATCATGGCCAATATCTTCGCCGATCCCTTGTGCGAGCTGGCCAAGGATATGAAGCTGCATCTGGCGGAGGACGGCGTCGCTATCCTGTCGGGCATCCTCAATCATCAGGCAGGATCCGTGATTCAGGCGCACAAGCATCAAGGGATCAAGCTTTTGAAAAGAATGCGCCTAGGCGCATGGTCGGTGCTTGCACTACGCAAGGCTTAGAGGGCATCATGGGCGAATGATTCTAGACACATCGCCTTCTTCCTCCTCTTCGCCCTCTTATGCCGAGCGGCTGGCCGCGCTGCGCGACGAGCTTATCAAGCTGGAGCTTGATGGCTATCTCGTGCCCATGACCGACATCTATCAAAACGAGTATGTCGCGCCCCATGATCGCCGCATCAGATGGCTGACGGGCTTTACGGGCACGGCGGGCTATGTCGTCGTTTTGAAGGACAAGGCCGCCTTTTTCACCGACGGACGCTATACGCTTCAAGCCAAGGAGCAGGTTTCTTCAGAGCTTTACGAACTCTTTGACGGCATGGATAAAAGCCCCTCGCAGTGGCTGGGCGAGCAGATCGCGCCCAAAGCCGTCATCGGCTTCGATCCGCAGTTGCACACGGTGCTTCAGGTCGAGCGGCTGGAGACGTCGCTCCTGACCAAGATGGCCAGCCTTGTGCCGGTCGAGCCCAACCTTGTCAACACGCTGTGGACCGACAGGCCGACGCCAAAGACGGAGCCGTTTTACGCACTGGAGGAACGCTATACCGGCAAGACCTCGCGTCTCAAACGCCGCGAACTGGCCGAGACGATGAAAAAGAACAACGTCGCCGCCACGCTGCTCACCGATCCGGCCTCTGTCGCTTGGCTTTTGAACGTGCGCGGCAGTGATGTGCCCTATACGCCGCTGCCTTGCTCGACCGCGATCCTCCATGACGATGGGCGCGTGGACTGGTTTGTTGAGGAAGCTAAGGGCTCGCCGGAACTTGACGCAACGCTGGGCAGCGAAGTCACGCGCCATGCGCCCGAGGCGATAGGCCCTCTGCTCCAACAACTCGGCGAGGCGAAAAAGCGTGTCCAGATTGATCCGGCGGAATCCTCTTATGCCCTGATGCTGCCTCTGCGGCAGGCTGGGGCCGAGTTGCACAGGGCCGACGATCCCTGTGCCCTGCCCCGTGCCTGCAAGAACGCGACGGAAACCCAAGGCATGATCGCCGCGCATGAGCGCGACGGCGTGGCGATGGTGCGCTTTCTGTGCTGGCTCGACGAGAACCTGCCCTCTGGCACGCTGAGCGAGTTGAAGGTCGAGGAGAAGCTGAACGCGCTTCGCGCCGAGGGTGCGCTCCATCGCGGCCCCAGCTTTTCGACGATCGCGGGCAGCGGCCCTCACGGCGCCATCGTGCATTACCGCGCCACGCAAGCCAGCGACCGCACGCTGGATCAGGGAAGCTTTCTTCTGCTCGACAGCGGCGCGCAATATCTGGACGGGACCACGGACATCACGCGCACCATTCCTCTGGGCGAGGTGACAGACGAGATGCGCACGCTCTTCACGCTTGTCCTGAAGGGCCATATCGCGCTGGCCCGCGCCCGCTTTCCTGAAGGCACCAGCGGCGCAGAGCTGGACACGCTTGCGCGGTACTATCTGTGGCAGCGCGGCCTTGATTACAGCCATGGGACGGGGCACGGCGTCGGCTCTTACCTCGGTGTGCATGAGGGGCCACAAAATATTTCGCGCCGAGGCACCACGCCGCTATGCGTGGGGATGGTGACCTCGAACGAGCCGGGCTATTACAAAGCCGATGCGTTCGGCATCCGCATCGAGAACCTGCAACGCGTGATCGAGCTGCCGGACATTTCCGGCCCCGAGCGCAAGATGCTGGGCTTCGAGCCGCTGACGCTTGCGCCATTTGATCGGCGGGCGATGGCACTTGGGTTGCTGTGCGCCGAGGAAAAAGAGTGGCTGAACACCTATCACACCCGCGTGCGCGACGAGCTCACACCGCATCTGGACAACATGACCGCGCAGTGGCTTGAAGCCGCTACCGCGCCGCTGCTTTAGGACCACGACATGCAGTTTCCCGAACACCTCGCCCCTGACTTCATGCACATCGTCCGTCAGGTCATCGACGCGAACGAGCCGGATCAGGCGAAGCTTAAGGCTCTGTGGGGTACGCTGGCGACGCTGCAAGGCGTGTTGATCGCGCATGTGCTGGCGGGACGCATCGGCACGACGGTTTTCGCTGGGCCCTTTCGCGGCATGAAGCTTGCCAAAGAAATCATGAACCGCCCCTTCGCGCCAGAGCTTTTGGGCACGAAGCAATGGGAGATTCACGACAAGATCGAAGAGCTGATCGCCCGTGCCTATAAGCATATCGTCATTATCGGCTGTGACTTCGGTTATAGCGCGGTCGGTTATGCGCTGCGCGTGCCCGAAGCCGTGATCCACGCCTGTGAAACGGAAGCCGCCGCCCGCGATTTGTGCCGCGATATGGCCGAGACCAACGATGTCAAAGAGCGCGTCCTGATCGCCGAAAAACCAGACACCGACAAGCTTGAAGCGTTCAGCACGGACAAGACCTTGCTTGTAATCGAGGATGAGAATCAGGCCGCCCCCCTGCTCAACCCGCAACAGATGCCCTTCGTCACCAAGATGGATATGCTGGTCAAGCTCCGGCTTCAAGAATCCGGCGCAATGCCTGACGACATAGCCGCGCGTTTCGCACCGACACATGACGTCCGCTTTATCGCCACCGCTCCTTTCACCTTTCCGCTCGATAAAATCCTCGGCCCCGACTATCCGCTGGAGCATTTCGATAGTCTGATCGCGACATGGGAGCCTCGCGACGCGCCGGTTTGCTATGCCGTTTTCACCCGAAAAAGGTTCGTGCGACATGAAAACGGCTAGCTGGTTTGTTGGGACAAAAAAAGAACAAAAATAGAACTTGCAAAGAAGGAAACCTATGGTATGTTGAGAACAAAGCAGAAACAAACTGAGTCGAAAGCCTCAGCCCCCGCCCACGCAAAGGAGCCCTCCATGAGCCGCAACGCCTCCCTCCATGTCGTTGAAAAAGAAACCAAAGACCCCGAACGCCAAAAGGCCCTTGAGGCCGCGCTGAGCCAGATTGAACGCGCTTTTGGCAAGGGCTCGGTTATGAAGCTGGGCTCACAGGAAGGGATCACGGAAACAGAAGTGATCTCCACCGGGTCGCTGGGGCTCGACATCGCGCTTGGCATTGGCGGATTCCCCAAGGGACGCATCATCGAAATCTATGGGCCCGAAAGCTCGGGCAAGACGACGCTGGCCCTGCATGCCATCGCTCAGGCTCAAAAGAACGGCGGGACCTGCGCCTTTGTGGATGCCGAGCACGCGCTCGACCCCTCCTATGCCCGCAAGCTGGGCGTGAATATCGACGAGCTGTTGATCTCGCAGCCCGATGCGGGTGAGCAGGCTTTGGAAATTGCCGACACGCTGGTGCGCTCTGGCGCGATTGACGTGCTGGTCGTGGACTCCGTTGCCGCGCTGGTGCCTCGCGCCGAGCTTGAAGGCGAAATGGGCGACTCCCATGTGGGCCTTCATGCCCGCCTGATGAGCCAAGCCCTACGCAAACTCACGGGCTCAATCTCGCGCTCCAAGTGCATGGTCATCTTCATCAACCAGATCCGCCTGAAAATCGGCGTTATGTTCGGCAGCCCTGAAACGACGACGGGCGGTAATGCGCTCAAGTTCTATGCCTCCGTGCGCCTCGACATTCGCCGCATTGGCTCTATCAAGGACCGTGACACGGTTGTCGGCAACCAGACCCGCGTGAAGGTCGTTAAAAACAAAATGGCCCCGCCCTTCCGCGTGGTGGAGTTTGACATCATGTATGGCGAAGGCGTCTCGAAAGTCGGTGAGCTGATCGACCTTGGCGTTCAGGCCAGCGTCGTCGAAAAATCCGGCGCATGGTTCTCCTATGATGGCACGCGCATCGGTCAGGGCCGTGAGAACGCGAAGCAATATATGCGTGATAATCCCGAAATGGCCACCGCCATCGAAAACAAAATCCGCTCCAACGCTGGCCTCGTCGCCGAAGCCATGCTCGTCGGCCCCGATGTTGTGGACAGCGCGGAGTAAGGTTAACCGTAACGAGAGCTTCCCCCTCCCTTTTCCTCTCCCGCCGAGGGGAGCTTTATAGAAGTGAGGACAACTTTTATTTGCTCGTTTGAAGTGAGGGCGCGGGTGTGCTAAGGTTCTTATGTTGTTCACGATCCGGGAACACTGCATGACGATGCTCTGGCCACTCGCCTTCCTTCTCTCGACAACGCTTGCGGCGGCAGGGTTTGTCGTGGTGGCGGTTGTGTGGCTTCGCAAATTGCGCGGCTCACTTGGCAAAGCGTTGGCCGAGACGGCTACGCACCAGCTCCGCTCCACCCAGCGGCTCAGCGAGTCCATGGCTCTTTTGCAGCAGCAACAGCAAACGCAGGAAAACCAACTCCACGAACTGGCTGAACACGTCCTGCGCATGCGCCAAGAACTGACCAGCCTCGAAGGCCATCTTGAACCCGATCAGCCCGACCCCGAACCTCTTCCCCCACCACCGCCCCACCGAACGATCCATTAATTTGAACATACTCTTGAATGCAGTCCTCTATCGTGTTTGAATAGCCACACCCACTCTAATTAAAATGAGACCGCCATGCAGACATCCCTTCCTTCTTCAAAGACAGCTCCTTGGAAAACCTCGCTTGTTCTGCTCGGTATCGGTGCGGCAATGCTCTGTTCGCGCCCCGCTCTGGCCCGACAGGCAAGTGTTTGTCTATCTAGCCTTCCAAGCGCGGAAGCAACCGTTGGCATAGGTTCACCTGTTGCCTATCGCCTTCACAGGATGACCGCTCCAACTGTTTTCAATCCTTATGCCTTAGCTGGCGCTTCTGCCGCCAATTATCCGAATGATCCGCCACTAGGAAGCATTCTCTCCACTATTCCTGAGAAGACATGGACAGCCACGCCGGATCAGGTTACGACGGATGCGGCAACAGGTGATGTTTGTTTCAAAATTCAGACGGATACGTTCGGCCTCAATAACAGCATCGCCTCCATTCTTTACAAGACAGCTGAGGGAACGCCCTCTATCGCCTTAATCACAGCTGAGGCTGGAGCGGTTATTTATCACGGGATTGAAGATGTCGAAATTCGTTATACGAACGGCACCAAACCTCCCTTCTATCAAGCCCCTATCATGAGCGGCGTAACAGTAGCATCTGGTCCTTAAAGTTGGCCTGTTTACTAAAAACAAAAGGGGCAGACGGCCCCTTTTGTTTTTAGTGCCACCATTATAAATACTTTCGTGAATTACTTTCGTTCGTCTGCCGATATTATTTTACTTTCGTGGCGTGAAAGTAAATCCCTTTAAGGGATGCTTAAACACAATCTGATAGCTTTTGGATGTACACCACGCATATCTCAAGAGTTAGGGCGACATATATAATTGAGTCATTCCCGCGAAAGCGGGAATCCATATGTTGAAGCCATCCCTTGGGATAACCGTGGATCCCCGCTTTCGCGAGGATGACACAGGGTTTTAGAGCTTGCCTTCAATTTTCAAGTACGATGGATGTAAGCCCAAAAGCTTTTGATTGAACCATTGAACAAAACGAGGTCCGATATGGCCAGCAGCAACGCCCCTACCCTCTATCAAATGACAGAAACGGACATGAAGACTCTGATCCGTAATGCGCTTCTTGTGGCGGGCAATGAAATGGGCGAGACGGGCGATCATTGGCCCGTCATCAAGAACACCATCACCGACATTATGCGCGACTGGGAAGAGCTTGAGATCGAGCGCGCCGTCCGCGCTGAAATCAAGACGCATCTTTACGCGCATCTGGACGCGATGGAAGAGCTTTTGAAAACCTGTGAGCCCGCTATTCAAACCGACGTGGCCCCTCGCCTTGCCGAGCTGCGCGAAGTCTATGATGCCGCTTTCACCGCCCCTTCCGCCAACGTCATTGACCTGACGGTGGAGCGCGACTGGATCAAAGCGGATCACCCCATTCACTACCAACGCGCCGATGCGATTTTAGATACGCTGTTCGACGACAACGAGACGATGGAGGAACCCCATGGCTAAACGTCCCTACATTCTTGACCAAGCTTATGTTGACGGGGCCGTAGCTTACGTCCCGACAACCCGTGCCGCCGAAGACAACGGGCTCAAGGCTGCCCTTGGTGCTTATAAAAACTTCTCGCTGAAACCGCCCTCGCCCCAGATGAAAAGCTTTTTAAAGCTGATCGCGGAGTCGCCAGAAATGGTGAAGTTCACGGTCAATGTCCGTGACTCGCGGGACGCGGCCTTTGCTCCGGTTGGGGATCAGGTAGCCCCTGCAATAGAGGTCACCGCCGCCCGTCCGGCAGGAACCAAAGCCAAACCGACAGGGATGAGTCCAACAGGCCCGAAATAACCCGTCTCCCCTGCCCCTTCACCTATAATTAAGATTAAAGGGGCATAGAAGATGGGGAAATTTGCGAAAACAAACGCAGCTTCCCCTTGCGATTCTATCCGTTTTCGCCAATAGTGGGGCAAATTCAATCAGGGAGTTTCCTATGCGCCGTTCCGTTTTCGGTCTTCTTGCCGTTTTGGCCCTTTCCGCTTGCGCCGGTTCCGTTGCAGAGTTCTGGCGTCCCGTCAGCGAGCCGAACATCCTTCTGCCGCTTGAAAAGGCCCAGATGAAGCTGGATTTCGATCTCAGCCAGTGCCAGTGCGGTATTTATCCGACAAACGTGCCTCAGCGTGATTTGATCAATTTCCAGCCTGACCAGCAACGCTATGCCGAGACGAGCGTCACGCGCACGCTTAAGGGATCGGACACCTGCACGCAGCAGCCCAGCCTTGTTGTGGCCGAGTGCATGCGCGCGCGCGGTTGGGAAGTCACCACCTGCTCTGGCCGTATGCCTCTGGCTGGCGGCGGTGCACTTTGCGCCGGAGCGGTCGTTCCCGACTAACAAACCGAGTAACGCTTAACAGATACGGACAAGACAATGATCCCTCGCTATTCGCGTCAGGAAATGGCTCGCATTTGGGAGCCAGAAAACCGCTTTCGCATTTGGTTCGAGATTGAGGCCCACGCCTGTGACGCGCAGACGGAGCTTGGTGTCATCCCCAAATCTGCCGCGAAGAATGTCTGGAAAAAAGGCAAGTGGGATATTGCGCGGATCGACGAGATTGAAAAAGAAACGCGCCATGATGTGCTGGCGTTCCTGACCGATCTGGCCGCCTCCATCGGGCCGGATGCGCGTTTTGTTCATCAAGGCATGACATCCAGCGATATTCTGGACACCACGCTGTCGGTGCAGATGAAGCAAGCCGCCGATCTGATTATCGAGGACATCGAGAAAGTTCTGGAGTCCCTGCGCGTTCGCATTGAAGAGACTCTCGACATCGTGACCATCGGGCGCAGCCACGGCATTCATGCCGAGCCGACAAGCTTTGGCATCAAGCTGGCCAGCCACTATGCGGCCTTTGCCCGCGCGAAAAAGCGTATGATCGCCGCGCGTGACGAGATTGCGACCTGCGCGATTTCCGGGCCCGTGGGCAGCTTTGCCACCATCGACCCCGCCGTCGAAGCACATGTCGCCAAACAGATGGGTCTGACGATCGAGCCGATCTCGACCCAAGTCATTCCCCGCGACCGTCATGCCATGTTCTTTGCGACCATGGGCGTCGTGGCCAGCACGATTGAGAACTTCGCCATCGAAATCCGCCACCTGCAACGCAGCGAAGTGCGTGAGGCGGAGGAGCCTTTTGCCAAGGGCCAAAAAGGCTCGTCGGCCATGCCGCACAAGCGCAATCCCATTCTGGCGGAAAACCTGACGGGGCAGGCGCGTATCATCCGCGCCGCCGTCACGCCTGCGCTAGAGAACGTCGCCTTGTGGCATGAGCGCGATATTTCGCACTCGTCCGTTGAGCGCGTCTTTGGGCCCGATGCCACCATCGCGCTGGACTTCGCGCTCATGCGCCTTAAGGGCCTGATCGACGGGATGGTCGTTTACAAGGAGCGGATCAAGGCCAATCTGGAATCACTCGGCGGCCTATATTTCTCACAGCGCGTGCTGCTGGCTTTAACGCAGGCGGGCATGAGCCGCGAAGATGCCTATCGCCTCGTCCAAGGCAACGCCATGGAGGTCTGGTACGCTATTCAGGAAGGCAAGCCCGCCTCGTTCCAAGAAAAGATTTCGGCCGATCCGAAGATTCAAAAGCTGGTTCCCGCCAAGGAGCTGAAAGCCTGCTTCGACCTGAAATTCTATACCCGCCACGCCCGCAAGGTATGGAAGCGCGTGCAGAAAGCGGCGAAGTAAGGGTAAAGCCATAAATTGCTCATATACCAAGAGGTGGAGTCCCAGACCAAACCTGCGTCATTCCCGCGAAAGCTTACCACCCTTCAAAAATTTCTGCATCTCCATTTCCAAAACCAGTCATTCCGGCGAAAGCCGGAAACTACATTGAAATCTTATGCTTTTCTTTTTGCGTGGGTGCGTCTTATGCGCCGTGGACACGGCGCGACTGGATACCGGCCTTCGCCGGTATGACAACAGTTTCAGTAAGTTAGTCCCCTTTTAAAAAAGTGAAGGGTGATAAGCCGCGAAAGCGGGAATCTCCTGTTGAGACTATTCCTTTCTATAAGCATAGATCCCCGCTTTCGCGGGGATGACTCAGGTTTTTAGGACCTACATCAACTCTTTAAATACACTGAGTATCGACAACAAAAAGCCCCGCTCGTAACGAGCGGGGCTTTTTATTGTTTTAGGGGGTATCCCCGCTTAAATCCCGACGACTTTCATCCTGTCGCGCGTTTGATAGTCCATTTGGGCGACGAGGACGGTGTGGGCGAGGTCCTCGGCCCGCTGCCAACGGCGGCGCAGCACGTCAAGATAGACATCCTGCGTAGCCGCCGGAGAATTTTCGGGAAACGCCTGTTTCCTGTGGGTGGCGTATTCATCATGACAACGCGCCGAGTGGAGCGAGAAATAGGTAACCAATTCCTCGATCTCCAAACGGTCGAATTCCTCGATCGTCAACGACTGCCTCACCGTTTCGGCGACATAGAGACCATAGCGACGTTCAAGTTCTTCAAGTTGCATCAGACCGATCCATTAGCCAGAGTGACCTCAAGCCCGTCCAGTTCCTTGGTAAAGAAAATCTGGCAACCGAGCCGCGAATCTTCAGTAACTTCAAAAGCACCATCCAGCATTCCGATCTCTTCCTCGGTAGGGGCTGGAAGTTTGTCTTTCCACTTGGGATCGACATAGACGTGGCAGGTTGCGCAAGCGCACGAGCCGCCGCACTGGGCCAGCATGGGGATGCCGCCTTCACGGATGATTTCCATCACGCTCCACTCCTCAGTGGCGGGGAGTTCGTGAACGGTGCCTTCCATATCTTTGCAATAAATATGCATTTTGTTTCTCGCATCTGTCTTAAAGGTTAGTCTTCTTTTCCAAGCTTGTCATGCAGATTACTCGATGACGTCGTGTATTGGAAGCGATAACGGCGATCGGGGTGAACATAGGTGAATGCTTTCTTCGCCATCAAAGCGGCTTCGTGGAAGCCAGAGAGAATCAGCTTCATCTTGCCGGGATAGGTGTTGATGTCGCCGATGGCGAAGACGCCTTCCAGATTCGTCTCGAACGTCGCCGTATCAACGGGGACCAGCTCGCCTTCAAACGCGATGCCGAAATCAGCGACAGGGCCCAGCTTCATGGTCAAGCCATAGAACGCGAGCATTGCGTCACAGGGGACCTGCCGCACCTCTTTGTCCGCTTCCTTAATCGTCACGCCAGCAATCTGGCCATCCGCGCCCTCAAGGCCCGTGATCGCGCCGATCACAAGGTCCATGGCTCCCTGCTCGACCAACGCCCGCATCTTGCTGACCGAATCCGGCGCGGCGCGGAACTCGTCACGACGGTGGATCAGGGTCACATGCTCGGCTACAGGTTGCAGGTTGATCGCCCAGTCTAGAGCCGAATCGCCGCCGCCGGAGATCACGATCTTCTTGCCGCGCAGCTCATCCATCTTGCGAACGGCGTAAAGCACAGACTTACCTTCGTAATCCTCAATGCCTTTGAGCGGCATTTTCTTGGGGACAAAGCTGCCACCACCAGCGGCCAGCACAACAACAGGAGCCTCCAGAACCGTGCCCGCATCGGTTGTCATGCGCCACTTACCCTCGGCTGTCTTTTCCAACTTTTGCGCCATCTGGCCCAAATGGAAGGTCGGGCTGAACGGCTTGATTTGCTCCATCAGGCGATCGATCAGCTCTGTGCCCGTGCAGACGGGAACGGCGGGGATATCGTAAATCGGCTTTTCGGGATAAAGCTCGGCGCACTGGCCGCCTACGCGGTCCAGAATATCGATCAAATCGCATTTCATGTCGTAAAGGCCCAGCTCGAACACAGCGAAAAGGCCGATGGGCCCTGCCCCAACGATAATCACATCCGTTTGTACTGCTTCCGTCATTTTATCCTTCTTTTTTTTGCTATGGGTTCCCCTAGGCTATACCGCCAACTTACGTTCCTGTAAACTTTTTCTCCCGTCCGGCGGCATGGGCACGGACGCCTTCGCGGAAGTCGAAACTACGCGAGGTCTGACCGAAATAGGTATGCTCGAGGCTCAGATGCGCATTCAAATCTTGCTCGAACGCCTTGTTGGCCAGCTTTTTGATCGCACCATAAGCCTTGGTCGGGCCTTGAGCCAGCTTTTCCAGCCAGATCAGGGCTTCTTCCTCCAACTGGGCATCATCCACGACCTTGTTGACGATGCGCAGCCGCTCGGCGCGGTCGGCG
This sequence comes from Alphaproteobacteria bacterium, assembly GCA_028683655.1. GTDB lineage: Bacteria > Pseudomonadota > Alphaproteobacteria > UBA9219 > UBA9219 > UBA8914. The sequence goes on along the minus strand of JAQUHK010000014.1, from coordinate 13,564 downwards.
TTAAAGGGCTCGCCCAGCATCAGGATTTCCATGGCGCGGCCCAGGCCGACCTTGCGCGACAGGAAATAGGAAGCGGCTCCGTCAGGCGAGAGGCCAAAATCCACGAAGCCAGCATTAAAGGTCGCGCTGCGCGAGGAGAGGACAAGATCGGCGGCAAGCATCAGGCTGAGCCCCACTCCCGAAACCTGCCCCTGTGCAACGGCCAGAACAGGCTTGTCCATGGCCTGCATCTCGCGGATCGCAGAATGGTACGGCAGGATCAAGTCATTGGCGCGGTCCAGCGCGGCGTTGATATCCTTGGTATAAAACGACATATCTAAGCCGTTCATGAAATGTCCGCCCGCGCCGCGCAACAAAACGGCCCGCACGCTGCGGTCCGTCGTCGCGTTCTTAAGCGTCGCGAACAACGCGCCCGCCATGTCGGTGGTCAGCGCGTTCGACTGCTCTGGCCTGTTAAAGGTCAGAATCAGGGTCTGTCCCCGCCGCTCGCTTAAAAGGTCATTTTGGGCCATAAGGCTCTCCGTTTTGTCTTCCCCATCACATGCCGATAGACTCACCAGCTTCCCTATCCTACAAAAGAAAAGGAAGGGAAGAAACAGTCTGGATCCAAGAAAATGGAAGTGATTTTCGAGTTCAAGCAAATCGGTCAGATCGTCAAGGTCACGGCCATCGACTGCCAAACCGGCATGGAGGCTACGATCCAAGGCCCCGCCTCGGCAGGGAAAGTCCTGCTCCAGCAAAACGCCGCAGCCAAACTGGCCTATCTGATAAGGAAGGAAACGGGGGTGGGATCATAAAAAACGGCGGAACTGAGAACAGTCCCGCCATTTTGAGTGTTGGTCTTGACCAGAAGCTTACGCCTCGCTGACGCCCTCTTCCGCTCCGGCGGCTTTAGCCTCCAGAGCCGCTTGAGCCGCAGCCGTCTTTTCGGCGGCGCGCTGCGCGTCCAGGCGGTTGCCTTCAAGATCACGCGCGGCAGCGATGCGGCGCAGACGATTGACGACAGAGCCCGTACCCACCGGCACCAGACGACCGACAATCACGTTCTCCTTCAAACCTTCGAGGGAGTCGATCTTGCCGCCGATTGCCGCTTCAGTCAGGACACGCGTCGTTTCCTGGAACGAAGCGGCCGAGATGAAGGAGCGAGTCTGCAAGCTGGCTTTGGTGATACCCTGAAGCACCGCGCTGCCTTGCGCGGGACGCAGCGTTTCCAAAACGGCCTTGTTGTTGACTTCGATGAACTCCTGACGATCCACCTGTTCGCCGAGCAGGAAGGTCGTGTCGCCCGGATCGGTGATTTCGACCTTTTGCAGCATCTGGCGCACGATCACTTCGATATGCTTGTCGTTGATCTTAACGCCTTGCAGTCGATAGACCTCTTGGATCTCGTTGATGATGTAGGAAGCCAGAGCCTCCACGCCCATCACGGCCAGAATGTCATGCGGCACGGGGTTGCCGTCGATCAAAAGATCGCCGCGCTCGACCATGTCGCCTTCCTGAACGGCGATATGCTTGCCCTTGGGGATCATGTATTCGCGCGGCTCGATAGCCTCGTCAAGCGGACGAACAACGATGCGACGCTTGGTCTTGTAGTCCTTGCCGAACTCCACACGACCGGCGATGTCCGCGATAATCGCGAAATCCTTCGGACGACGGGCTTCGAACAGTTCCGCAACACGCGGCAGACCGCCGGTAATGTCGCGGGTCTTTGACCCTTCGCGAGGAATACGAGCCAGAACGTCACCAGCCTTGACCTTCGCGCCGTTGACCACGTTCAAAATGGCATCCACGGGCAGGAAGTAGCGGGCTTCAAGGCCGCTGGACAACATGACGGGGTTCCCCTTGTCGTCCAAAAGCATCATACGAGGACGCAGATCCGCGCTCTTGCCCTGCTGACGGAAGTCGATGACCTTCTTCGACGAGATACCCGTCGCTTCGTCCATGACTTCGCGGACCGACACGCCTTCGATAAGGTCGGCATAGCTGGCCGTACCTTCACGCTCGGTGATAATCGGAAGTGTGTAAGGATCCCATTCGGCCAGCTTTTGACCCTTGGTGACGGTCGCCCCATCGGCAACCAAAAGCTTGGTACCATAAGGCACGCGATGGCGGGCTTTTTCACGGCCAATGTCGTCAAGCAGGACGAGTTCACAGTTGCGGCTCATCACGATCTCGCGGCCTTCGCTGTTCATAACGGCGGTCTTGTTATTGACCTGAAGCTTGCCATCGAACGAGGCTTCAACCGAGCTTTGTTCCGCACCACGCTGAGCGGCACCACCAATGTGGAAGGTACGCATCGTCAGCTGGGTACCCGGCTCACCGATGGACTGGGCGGCGATGACACCGACAGCCTCACCCATGTTGACCAACGTACCACGGGCCAGATCGCGGCCATAGCACTTGGCGCAGATGCCGGTCTCGGACTTACAGGTCAGAACCGAACGAATGTGGGCGGTATCAACACCGGCCTTGTCGATCTGGTCCATCAGCTGTTCGTCGATCAGCATGCCCGTGCGAACGATCACGCGACCCGTCGCCGGATCGACAATGTCCGCCGCAGCCGTGCGACCCAAAGTCAATTCAGACAGAGGCGCAATCACTTCACCGCCTTCAACAATCGTCTTGACTGTCAGGCCACCTGTCGTACCGCAATCATGCTCGGTGATGATGGCGTCTTGCGCCACGTCAACGAGACGGCGTGTCAGGTAACCGGAGTTCGCGGTCTTCAAAGCCGTATCGGCCAGACCTTTACGTGCGCCGTGGGTCGAGTTGAAGTATTCAAGAACCGACAGGCCTTCCTTGAAGTTCGAGATGATCGGCGTTTCGATAATCTCGCCCGACGGCTTGGCCATAAGGCCGCGCATACCGGCCAGCTGCTTGATCTGGGCAGCCGAACCACGGGCACCGGAGTGCGCCATCATGTAAACGGAATTGATCGTGCCATGCCCTGTGTCAGAGATGCCCTTCATCATTTCCTCGGCCACCTTTTCGGTGCAAGCCGACCAGACGTCGACGACCTTGTTGTACTTTTCACCGCGTGTGATCAGACCGTCTTGGTATTGCTGTTCATATTCGTTGACCTGATCCTGCGCCGCGCCGATCAGCCTTTGCTTGGCGGCGGGGATGATCAGATCGTCCTTGCCGAACGAGATACCCGCGCGGCAAGCGTTGCTGTAGCCAAGGCCCATCAGGCGATCAGCGAAGATCACCGTCTCCTTCTGGCCGCAATGGCGATAGACAAGATCGATAACGTTCGTCAGGTCCTTCTTGGTCAAAAGGCGGTTGACGGTGCTGAACGGCACGCTCGGATGACGCGGCAGAATCTCGCTCATCATCATGCGGCCCGCCGTCGTTTCCACGCGGACGGTTTCTTCGTCGCCATGCGCATTCACGCCGGTATAGCGGGCGTTGATCTTGGTATGCAGCGTGATCGCACCGGCATTCAAAGCCTGCTGGATCTCGCCCATATCGGCAAAGGTCATGCCCTCGCCCTTCTCGCCCTTACGTTCCATCGTGATGTAGTAAATACCCAAAACGATATCTTGCGACGGCACGATGATCGGCTTGCCGTTGGCGGGTGACAGGATGTTGTTGGTGGACATCATCAACACGCGCGCTTCAAGCTGGGCTTCCAGCGACAGCGGGACGTGGACGGCCATCTGGTCACCGTCGAAGTCGGCGTTAAACGCCGTACAAACGAGCGGATGCAGCTGGATCGCCTTCCCTTCAATCAGCGTAGGCTCGAACGCCTGAATGCCAAGACGGTGAAGGGTCGGCGCGCGGTTCAGGAACACCGGATGCTCGCGGATGACTTCTTCAAGGATATCCCAAACCTCGGGACGTTCCTTTTCAACCATGCGCTTGGCCGCCTTGATCGTAGAGGCCATGCCATAGATTTCAAGCTTGGCATAGATAAAGGGCTTGAACAGCTCCAGTGCCATCTTCTTGGGCAGGCCGCATTGATGCAGCTTAAGCTCAGGACCAACAACGATAACCGAACGGCCCGAATAATCGACGCGTTTACCCAGCAAGTTTTGACGGAAGCGGCCCTGCTTGCCCTTGAGCATATCGGACAGCGACTTGAGCGGACGCTTGTTCGCGCCCGTGATGACGCGGCCACGACGGCCATTGTCGAACAGAGCGTCAACCGACTCCTGCAACATGCGCTTTTCGTTACGCACGATGATGTCAGGCGCGCGCAACTCGATCAGGCGCTTGAGACGGTTGTTACGGTTGATGACGCGGCGATACAGATCATTGAGATCCGACGTCGCAAAACGGCCACCGTCCAGCGGAACGAGCGGGCGCAGTTCGGGCGGAATGACAGGCACAACGTCCAGGATCATCCATTCGGGACGCGCGCCGGAATCGATGAAGGACTCGATGGTCTTCAGACGCTTGACAATTTTCTTGCGCTTGGCTTCCGAAGACGTGTCGCGCATATCCTCGCGCAGCTTCGTGCGCTCTTCATGCAAGTCAATGCCAGAGAGCATCATCTTGACGGCTTCCGCGCCGATCATGGCGGTGAAAGCGTCCTCGCCATATTCATCCTGCGCCGTCAGATAATCTTCTTCCGACAGAAGCTGGTTTTGCTTGAGCGGGGTCAAGCCGGGCTCGGTCACGATGTAGTTTTCAAAGTACAGAACGCGCTCGATATCTTTCAGCGTCATATCAAGCAAAAGGCCGATGCGCGAAGGCAGCGACTTCATGAACCAGATATGCGCAACAGGCGAAGCCAGCTCGATATGGCCCATACGCTCACGACGCACCTTCTGAAGCGTGACTTCAACGCCGCACTTTTCGCAAATGATGCCGCGATATTTCATGCGCTTGTACTTGCCGCACAAGCATTCGTAATCCTTGATCGGCCCAAAGATGCGGGCACAGAACAACCCGTCACGTTCAGGCTTGAACGTGCGATAGTTGATCGTCTCCGGCTTCTTGATCTCGCCAAACGACCAAGAGCGAATACGCTCTGGCGACGCGATCGAGATACGCATCTGGTCAAAAGCCGCCGGTGCGCTTTGCGGATTAAAGATATTCATAAGATCGTTCATCATCGACTCCCGCTTTTCGCGATTATACTACGTTATCTTTTATTCTGCGGCTTCCGTTAGAGCCTCAACCTGTTCGGCGGCGGCTTCGTCAACCAGCTTCTTTTGTTCCAGATCGACGTTCAGGCACAAGGAACGGAGCTCCTTGGTCAGGACGTTGAAGGATTCAGGAATGCCGGATTCGAAATTGTCTTCGCCGCGGACGATGGATTCATAGACCTTGGCACGACCGGAAACGTCATCCGACTTGACGGTGAGCATTTCCTGAAGTGTGTAGGCCGCGCCGTAAGCTTCAAGAGCCCAGACTTCCATTTCACCGAAGCGCTGACCACCGAATTGCGCCTTACCGCCCAAGGGCTGCTGGGTGACCAGCGAGTAAGGCCCGATCGAACGGGCATGGATCTTGTCATCGACCAAATGGTGCAGCTTGAGCATGTAGATATAGCCCACGGTGACCTGACGGTCGAACTGTTCGCCCGTACGGCCATCGATGAGCGTTTCCTGACCCGATGTCGCCAAGCCAGCCATGTCGAGCATCCGCTCGATGTCCGCCTCGCGCGCGCCGTCGAAGACGGGCGTGGCAAAGGGAACGCCGACGCGCAGGTTCTTGGCCAACTCCATCGTGTCCTCATCGCTCATCTCGGCGATATCGGCCTTGAAGGTTTCTTCGCCATAAACGCTCTTGAGCTTACCGCGCACATCGACCAAGGTGGCCTTCTTCTCTTGCGATATCTGAAGCTGATAGGCATCCAGAGCCTGACCGATCTGGCGCCCCAGATTGGCTGAAGCCCAGCCAAGGTGCGTTTCAAGAATCTGCCCCACGTTCATACGCGACGGCACACCCAAGGGGTTGAGCACGATATCCATCGGCGTCCCGTCGGGAAGATGCGGCATGTCTTCGATCGGCAGGATGCGCGAAACGACACCCTTGTTGCCGTGACGACCGGCCATCTTGTCTCCGGGTTGCAGCTTGCGCTTGACGGCCACGAACACCTTGACCAGCTTCATCACGCCCGGGGGCAGCTCGTCACCGCGTTGCAGCTTGCCAACCTTGTCTTCAAACCGCTTCTTAAGGGCAGTCAGTTGCTCGTCGAAAACCTTGCTGACGGCTTCGATTTCCTGCATCGCCTTGTCGTCCTTGACGGCAACCTGACGCCACTGACCGCGAGAGTATTCCTCCAGCATTTCGTCGGTGATCGCCTTGCCTGTCGGGAAGCCCTTGGGGCCAGCCGAAGCCTTTTGGCCGACGAGCAACGCACGCAAACGCTCGAAGAAGCCGCGCTCGATGATGCCGCGTTCGTCGTCGCGATCCTTGGCCAAACGCTCGATTTCCGAACGCTCGATGGCGATGGCGCGTTGATCCTTTTCCACGCCGCGACGCGAGAAGACGCGCACTTCGACGATGGTTCCGGTCACGCCCGGCGGCAAGCGCATGGACGTATCGCGCACGTCGGCGGCCTTTTCACCGAAGATGGCGCGCAGAAGCTTTTCTTCCGGCGTCATGGGGCTTTCGCCCTTCGGCGTGACCTTACCGACCAGAATGTCACCCGGATTGACTTCAGCACCGATATAAACGATGCCAGCTTCGTCAAGGTTCTTCAGGGCTTCTTCACCGACATTCGGAATGTCACGGGTGATTTCTTCCTGACCCAGCTTGGTATCGCGGGCCATGACTTCGAACTCTTCGATATGGATCGAGGTGAAGACGTCTTCGCTGACGATCCGTTCAGAGATCAGGATCGAGTCTTCGAAGTTGTAACCGTTCCACGGCATAAACGCGACCAGCACGTTACGCCCCAAAGCCAGTTCGCCATATTCGGTCGAAGGACCGTCGGCAATGATCTGGCCCTGTTGCACCACATCGCCAACCTTGATGATCGGACGCTGCGTGATACAGGTGCTTTGGTTCGAACGCTGGAACTTCAGCATGTTATAGATGTCAACCGTCGGCGCGGTCGGGTCAAGATTGTCCGTTGCGCGAACAACGATGCGCGTTGCGTCAACCTGATCGACGATACCACCACGGCGGGCAACAACAGCCACACCCGAGTCGCGGGCGACAACGGCTTCCATGCCCGTGCCGACCAGCGGCGCGTCGTACGCAGCAGCGGAACGGCCTGACGTTGCATGTTCGAGCCCATGAGCGCGCGGTTGGCGTCGTCATTTTCAAGGAACGGGATCAGCGCGGCAGCGACCGAGACAATCTGCTTGGGCGAAACGTCGATGAAGTCGATTTCTTCGGCGGCAGCGACGATGTTTTCACCGTTCTTACGAGCGACAATCGTTTCCTGAACAAACTTGCCCGCCTTGTCGAGCGGCGAGTTCGCCTGAGCGATCGTGTACTGGCCCTCTTCCATCGCGGAGAGATAGATCACTTCGCTGGTTACCTTGGCGTTCTTGACGCGGCGATAGGGGCTCTCGATGAAGCCGTACTGGTTCACGCGGGCATAGGTCGCCAGCGAGTTGATCAGACCGATATTCGGACCTTCCGGCGTTTCAATCGGGCAGATGCGGCCATAGTGCGTGGGATGCACGTCGCGGACTTCGAAGCCCGCACGTTCACGCGTCAGACCACCGGGCCCGAGAGCCGAAACGCGGCGCTTATGCGTGATTTCGGACAGCGGGTTCGTCTGGTCCATGAACTGCGACAGCTGCGAAGAGCCAAAGAACTCGCGCACGGCGGCGGCGGCGGGCTTGGCGTTGATGAGGTCATGCGGCATGACCGTGTCGATCTCGATGGAGCTCATACGCTCACGGATCGCGCGTTCCATACGCAGCAGGCCGAGGCGATACTGGTTTTCCATCAGCTCACCGACCGAGCGAACGCGGCGGTTGCCCAAATGGTCAATGTCATCGACTTCGCCGCGACCGTCCTTTAACTCGCACATCATGCGCACGATTTGCAGAATGTCTTCCTTGCGCAGCACGCGAACCTGATCGTCCGTCTTGAAGCCGAGGCGCGAGTTCATCTTCACGCGACCAACAGGCGAGAGGTCATAACGATCAAGCTCGAAGAACAAGCCTTGGAACATGGCTTCCGCCGATTCAACGGTGGGCGGCTCACCGGGACGCATGACGCGATAAATGTCGATCAACGCATCTTCACGTGAGCCATTCTTGTCGGCCGCCATCGTGTTGCGGATATAGGGGCCAACATTCACATGGTCGATACCGAGGATTTGCAGTTCCTTCACACCGGCCTGTTCGATCTGCTCCATGATTTCAGAGGTCAGCTCGTCACCGGCTTCGAACAAAACGACGCCCGTCTTCTCGTCGATCATGTCGGTGGCCAGATAGCTGCCGAGCATGTCTTCCGCTTGGATCAGCACGTCCTTCATACCGCCTTCGACCAGCTTGGCAATCAGGCGCGGGGTCATCTTGGTGCCCGCTTCGGCAACGACCTTGCCCGTCTTGGCATTGACGATGTCGCTGGCCAGCTTTTGACCCTTTACGCGCTCGGCATTGAAGGTGGTCGTCCAGCCGTTCTTCACGGCCTTATAGGTCACGGTTTCATAGAACGCGCCGAGGATTTCCTCCTTCGACATGCCCTGAACCTCATGCGTCTCCAGTCCCTTGCCGGTCTTCTCGCGCTTGGCGCGGAGCTTTTCCGTCTCGGCACCAAACAAGGCATAAAGCAGCGTGGTAACAGGCAGCTTGCGGCGACGGTCGATGCGGACATAGACAAGGTCCTTGGCATCGAACTCGAAATCCAGCCACGAGCCGCGATAGGGAATGACGCGCGCGGCGAACAGATACTTGCCCGACGAATGGGTTTTACCCTTGTCATGATCAAAGAACACACCAGGGCTGCGGTGCATCTGGCTGACGATCACACGCTCGGTGCCGTTGACGACGAAGGTGCCGTTGGCGGTCATGAGCGGCATATCGCCCATGTAAACGTCTTGCTCCTTGATGTCGCGGATCGACTTCACGCCCGTCGTTTCATCAACATCAAACACCGTCAGGCGCAAGGTCACCTTCAGCGGCGCGGCAAAGGTCATGCCGCGCTGTTGGCATTCCTCGACGTCGTACTTGGGCTGTTCAAGCTCATAGGACACAAAGTCAAGAACGGCGCGTTCCGCAAAATCGCGGATCGGGAAGGCCGAGCGCAAAACTTCTTGCAAGCCCACGCGCTCACGCTTTTCGGCGGGCACGTCCATCTGAAGGAAAAACTCATACGAGCGGCGTTGAACCTCGATCAGGTTCGGCATCTCGGCCACTTCAGGAATACGCCCGAAGCTCTTGCGATTGCGCTTGTAAACGGATTGACTCTTGATCGGATTGACTTGCGCCATGATACCCTCTTTGTGGTCTTGTCAAAAACTATAAAGGCTTTTCCCGTGAAGAGCCCGAACCTGATGTTGCATAGCCGTTTTCTTCTCTTCCCCGCTCCCGCACGTCATACCGGCGAAAGCCGGTATCCACGACAGGGTGGGGACTAGATTCCGGCTTTCGCCGGAATGACAGACAAAATAACCGCCCTACAACAAAACAAAACCGACACCCTGCCCTCCCAGTCGGAAGCGAGGCGCGGTCTTGAGAAACTTGTTGATTTACGCGCCGGACTATGCCTCGCACGCCAAGTGCAAGCAAGGAATATATTTTTTCGCCATCGGGATGAAATGCGTGATTTTGTAGGCTTTATGTACTACACGGCGACATATATCAAAAGGCGAGGATTACGCCCCGCCTTTTCTCATAGCTTCAAATCCAGCTCCCTATACGGCTTGGCCAAACGATTGGCTAAAGCCGTTCCGTCCGGTGTCGTTACCCCCAACGGATTGACCATCCCCTTAATCAGGAAGGGCAAACTCGTCGCGCAGAGTGTTACGGCGGTGAGGCCATCTTTAAGGGCCGCCATATCGTCAGCCTTATAGACATAAAGAGCTCCGCCTGCTGCTCGCGTGCTTGCCTGTAAGAGCTTGGCAATATCACCCCAAACTGGATTCTTACCCTTGTACGGATGGAAGATGAATGGCTTGCAGCCAACCTGCACCAAAGATTGAAAAGCCGCCTCTACACCATGTGGCGAAAATGAATAGACACCGTCTTCCGTATCGGCAAGATCATCGACAAAGAAGATCGTCGAATGAATTCGCGGCGTTTTCGCCCCCACAAAACCATGAAAATGCGAAAGGACTGGAAGCACGTCCTTGGGCCTTCCAAGCTCCACGATGTCTGCACATATGGGTTTTGCCAAAGTAAGGATATGCGCATCCGTTTCTTCTTTTGATAAAAGGACAGATTGAGACTTGAAATCACGCGCGTCTTCATTCCAGAGATTAAAACAATGGTATCCACGATCCTCCCACGCACCATCTGTTGATACCAGATAAACACGCGGAGATGGGGCTTGCGCCTTCTGAACCGGATAGTAATTGAAAATGGCCTCACAGGCTGTGCCTAGGTTCACCCAAGTCTCCGGATTATTGTTCGCGATGACAATGTGCGGCTGGCGCGAGCACATAATTTCATCACGCAGAATTTCGTAATCTGCCAAAACAGCCCTCTTCGCGAGCGTGTTGAGCTTAGGATTTTGCTGACGATCCATAGTCTTCTTCTCCATTAAAAAACAAGGCACTTATAGAAACCTCACGGCGTGAAGCCCGGCAAGGGTTTTGCCTTTATCTTTTCAACAACAGGGCGTTTACCGGGTCGATTTAATTCACCATCGACATAGTAAGTTTGCGTTGTATTTCCCTTGTCATCGACTTCGATATATGCAGGCTCCCCTTTCTCTCTATGAGGAATCCCGTTCTTGGTGTACAAAATCCTTTTTGCACCAGTTGGCCACAACTCAATTGACGAAGGCCAATCACCAATACTGTGCGATCGACTTTCGCCGTCAATAACAATACTTGTTTGGATGCAAAGCGTGCCACCGACATACCCCTCTCTCCACAGTGTCTTGTGGCCAAGATGATGGCATTCAACCGTATTCACGGTGCGCAATTCGCCATCTTCATCAAACCGCTCGAGAATATCACGCCGATTAATATCTCCCTTGGCGTAAAGTTCTTGCGTTACTTTCTCGCGCACCGCACCACACTGATAACAATGTTCAATTGCTACACGCTTTCTTAAAATTCTTTCATCCGCAGTCATAGCCGTCCCTCCACTTGTGTATTAAGGCAACCCCTCCTCCCTACCACACACGATAGAAGGGCAAAAGCGGGAAGCTTGGTTAATGGGAAAGAGAGAGAAAAGTCTGGCGGATTTTGGTTTTGAGTGCCTTAGATTTTGCCCCACTATATGTTGCGATTTTTTATCTTCGGCAGCCACAAGATATGGTAGAAAAAAATCGAAATTCGTCCTCTCGTCGAGCTGAAGGGCCTAAGTCCGTATCAAACGACGCTCAGGTCGCTGAGAATCCCCCATTTTTCGCTAATATATTGATTTACAGTGTTTTGATTTTTTGCTTTTTGTGTCGGTGTGCGGGGCTGGTATGGTCAGGCTCACATGAAATGAACAACAATCTCGTCTTTCCGGACAAGTGCCGAAGCCCGTGAGGGCTGAGGTGCGCAGATCCGGAACCCAGTGACTGTTTCAGAGATCGACTGGATTCCGGATTAAACTTTCTTTCGCCGCGAAGAGGCGCCGAAGAGAAAGTTTCTCCGGAAAGACGAAATTTTTACTCAATCGTTTTATCTGACCTTGGCTATACTGTGCATCTGGACTCCGGCTTTCGCCGGAGTGACGCAATGGGCGCAACAAAAAGGCGAGGATTGCTCCCCGCCTTTTTTACTTTTCACTGGATCCCCGCTTTCGCGGGGATAAGCGTTTGCTAAACTCGCGGGGGCTTAAGCCGCCCGCTCATTAAGCAAGCCGCTTACTTCAGTTCAACCTTCGCGCCAACGGCTTCAAGCTGCTTCTTCATCTTCTCGGCATCGGCCTTGGAGACATTTTCCTTCAGCGGCTTGGGAGCACCTTCGACGAGGTCCTTGGCTTCTTTCAGGCCAAGGCCTGTGATCGCGCGAACTTCCTTGATGACGTCGATCTTCTTGTCGCCAGCGGCGGCCAGAACAACGGTGAACTCGGTCTGCTCTTCAGCGGCAGGACCAGCGGCAGCGGCAACGGCGGCAACAGCAACCGGAGCAGCGGCGCTTACGCCCCACTTTTCTTCAAGCATCTTGGACAGCTCGGCAGCCTCGATAACGGTGAGAGCTGAGAGTTCTTCAACAATCTTTTCCAACTTCGACATGGTACTTTCTCCTTTGTTAAACTTCGTTTGTTTGTTGTGTTCATCCAGCGAAAGCCGGAAGAATTGCGGTTAAGCGGCTTCCTTCTTGCTGTAAGCCGAAATGACACGAGCCAATTGTCCAGCCGGAGCTTGAACGACACAGGCGATCTTCGTCGCCGGAGCCACAAGCAGCCCAACCAGCTTGCCACGCAGCTCGTCCAAAGACGGCAGCGAAGCGAGAGCCATAGCCTCCTTGGCATCAAGAATCTGATCGCCCATCGCGGCGGCCACAATCTTGAGCTTGTCATTCTTCTTGGCGAACTCGGCGGCGACCTTGGCGGCAGCCACAGGGTCCTTGGAATAAGCCAGCGCGGTCGGCCCCTTCATATAGGGCTCTAAACCGGCAAGGATGGTATCCTTGATCGCCAGCTTGACCAGCGTATTCTTTTCGATCTTCATCTCGACACCAGCGGCGCGCATCGCACGACGTAGGGCGAGGGTCTGATCGGCATCAAGGCCGTTTTGGACAAGAACGACGACCAGCTCGGCATCCTTGACGCCGTCGCGGATCTGATCAACCTTGCCAAACTTGACCTTGCGGTTGTCACTCACCTGTTCACTCATGTTTCCTCCCTCAAAAAGCAACGTCATACCGGCGAAGGCCGGTACCCAGCGCCGCGTGTCCACGCGGCATAAGACTCCAAAGAGCAATCCGACTTGGACAACCCGATGGGCAGGACTGGATTCCGGCTTTCGCCGGAATGACCAATTTTTGTATAGTTCCGCCACCTTATTGATGGACGAGACATACACAAACCTAAAAGCCGCCACGCGCCAAAGCGTACCGGAGAAATCCTGTTCTTGTCTGTCCGTGAAAAGCTGAAAGACGGGTGCGCGAGCGCGCTTCCCATGACCGCAGGGGCCGTTTCAACCTATCTATGCTGGCTTTTTTAAGCCGTTTCCGGCACCCGCAGTCTTGGACAGGACCGCCCCGAAGGACAGCGTGGGGGCATCTATAAAGGGCTGAGACGAAAAAAACAAGCCTTATCTTTATCTGCGTTTTTCTTTCGCCCTGCCCTTAAAAACCGTGTCATTCCCGCGAAAGCGGGAATAACTCAGGAGGGTGAGCTTGGTTAACGCCCCTTAACGGGCACACGCGGCGATGGACCAGAAGCCGTCGCTGTTCAGGCTGGCACTACCGACCAGAACGCCGTCGATATCGGGCTCAACCAAAAGCGAGCCCGCATTACTGGGGACCACCGAGCCGCCATAAATCACGGGCACCGTCTCGCCCATCACGCCAAGCGAGCGACGCACGAGTTGATGGACA
>JAQUHK010000112.1 GCA_028683655.1 Alphaproteobacteria bacterium | reverse complement strand
CCGCCACCATGCACATGACCGTAGCCATCACCGTCGCCTTTATCCTGAGCGGCAGTTGGCAGGTCGCGCTGGCCATCGGCCTTATCGAGCCGTTCGTGCAAACCATCTGTTTCTTTTTCCATGAAAGATTGTGGCACCGCATCGAAACACGCGCGCGCCGCGCAGCCCACCATAACAGCGTGATCGACAGCACCTCTCCCGCCAGTCAAAGCGTCGAAGCTTTTTTGAATGAGGAAGAACCTTAGACCAACGAGCCGATGAACTGACACGCGCGTGCCGTCCAATTTCCCTACCCCTCGTCTTCCCGCACAGCAGACGGCGCGAAGCGCAGGCTGCGTGATGCGGGACCCAGCGAGGCCTCGGACCATTCCCCGAACCTAAGTCCCTTGTGTCCAAATGTGGCTGGACCCCGCATCAAGTGCGGGGGGACGAAGGGCGAGGTTACCTTGCATGTCGCCTTTGATAGGCTTGTCGGTATTAAGCGTAAAAACGCCTATCCCTTGCCGCCAAGAACAGACAAAACCGCCGCAACCACCTGCTCCAGCGATGCGCCGCCCAAAACTGCGCCCAGAGCCCCAATCACGATCAGCCAGACAATCGCTTTGCCCAGTGCGCTGTTCGACTTCCCCGAAAGCTTCTCGCGATAGGAAACGCCCGTTCCGGGAATCCCCGCATTACCCGTGACGCCATTCTTGCCGACATTAATCGACGCGCCCTTCTTCCCCACCGTCACCGAAGCCCCGCCCTTGCTCAGATTAAGCGTCAGCCCCTTGAACAACGAAACCCGTTTTTGAAAGCGTAGGCCCATGGCTTCCTTCCGTTTTTGATTGTTCGCACCGACCTTCTGCTTCCCGCCGCCCTCAGGACGCAGGTCGTCGTGAGAGTGTCAATAGCACAGCCACCTCCCTGTGTCAAGAACTTTTTATCATATTAACTTCTTTTACCTAGAAAGCGATTTTGCACCAATCTCCCTAAATGCCATATGCCACATGCTTCCTACCTACCTACTTCCCCCGCTTGATCCGTTTGCGTTGGGAGGAAGTCGGGATGTTCATGGCTTCGCGGTATTTGGCGACGGTGCGGCGGGCGACGTCGATGCCTTCGGTTTTCAAGAGCTCGGTCAGGCGGTCGTCAGAGAGGATGGCCTCCACACTTTCCGCATCGATCAGCGCCTTGATGCGCTCACGCACCGCGAGGGTCGAGACGGTTTGCTCACCGCCCGTTGTCGCGAGTGCGCCTGAGAAAAAGTATTTCAGCTCGAACAGGCCGCGCGGCGTGGCGATGTATTTGTTTTGCGTCACGCGGCTAACCGTGGATTCGTGCATCTCGATGGCCTCGGCAATATTCTTGAGGGCCAATGGCCTTAGATGCTGCACGCCATAAATAAAGAAATTGTCCTGCTGCTTCACGATTTCCGAGGCGACCTTCAGAATCGTCGTCGCCCGCTGACGCAGGGCTTTGACCAGCCAGTTCGCCTGTTGCCACCTTTCGCTGACATAGGCTTTATCCGTAGCGACGCGCGCCCCGCCGATCAGCGTCGTATAAAAGCTCTCATTCACCAGCACGCGCGGCAGCGTTTCGTGATTGAGCTCGATATGCCAGCCCCCACCCGCGAGCGGCACGAGCAGCACATCCGGCACAACAGGCGGTGCGACATCGGCAGCAAAGGCGATGGCAGGCTTGGGCGTCAGGGCGCGCAGTTCGGTAAGCATGTCGGCCAAGTCTTCCGCATCCACGCCGCACTTGCGCATCAGGGCCGTCTTTTCATGCTTGGCGACCAATTCGAGATTATCCAGCAAAGCCTGCATCGCGGGATCGAGCCTGTTTTTCTCGCGCAGCTGGATGGTCAAACATTCCTTCAGCGAGCGGGCAAAAATCCCGGCGGGGTCGAGCCGCTGTAGCCGAACGATGATGGCCTCGAACAAATCGGGAGCCACGCCAAGCTGGCTGCGCACCAGATCAAGCTGGGCGGGGAGATAGCCCGCCTCGTCCAGAAACTCCAAAAGCGCGGCGGCGATAATCCGCTCTGCCGGATCAGAGAAATCGACGTGAATCTGACTGAGCAAATGATCACGCAAGCTGGGTAACTCGGCAATCGTTTCCTCCAGCGGACGCGGTGACAAAGAGGGATCATAAACGCTGCCCCCTTGATCCTGCGGCGCATAGTTGTCATAGGCTCCGTCGGACGGCACATCGGCATCGGCAGGGGCGGGTCCCTCTTCGGCAAGCGAGTCGGTGGGCAATTCGCTCACGTCATGATCATCGCCATCGTTGGGGGAAGTGACCAGTCCTTCACCTTCGCCACCCGCCTCGCCATGCTCCAAAAACGGGTTCTTGTCGATTTCCTCGGCAACGAACGCGCACAAATCCTGATTGGACAATTGCAACAGCTTGATCGCCTGCTGCAACTGGGGCGTCATCACCAGCGATTGCGACGTGCGAAGGTCAAGGCGTTGAGAAAGGCTCATGCGTCTTTATACTACATTCTGAACTCGTCGCCCAGATAAACGCGGCGGACATCGGCATGGGCCACAATTTCTTCGGGCGAGCCCTCCATCAGGACGCGTCCATCATGGATGATCGACGCACGATCCACAATCTCCAGCGTCGCGCGCACATTATGGTCGGTGATGAGAACGCCGAGGCCGCGATCGCGCAAATGCACGACCAGATCGCGAATATCGCCCAGCGCAATCGGATCAATACCGGCGAACGGCTCGTCCAGCAAAAGGAAGTGCGGCTTGGAAGCCAAAGCCCGCGCGATTTCCACGCGCCGCCGTTCACCGCCCGACAAAGCCATGGCAGGAGCGCGGCGCAGATGCGTGATGCCGAACTCGACCAGCAAATCGTCCAGCATAGTCTCGCGCGTGTCACGGTCAGGCTCGATCACTTCCAAAATGGCGCGAATATTGTCTTCGACATTCAGCCCACGAAAGATAGACGTTTCCTGTGGCAGATAGCTAAGCCCCAGCCGCGCACGGCGATACATGGGCAGGTTCGAGACATCCAGCCCGTCGATGTAAACCGCGCCGACATCTGGCGCGATCAAGCCGGTCAAAAGATAAAAGCACGTTGTCTTACCCGCGCCGTTCGGCCCCAAAAGCCCGACGACTTCGCCGCGCTTTAAGTTCACGCTGACATCATGCAGAACGGGGCGACCCTTGTAATGTTTGCCCAGATGCGCCGCCTCTAACCCATGGCCGAGCAGCTTGACAGCCTGAGGTGAGCTCGCCTTTTCCACGGTTCCTTTTTCCTTCGCCTCACCGGAAGCAAAAGGGATCACACGACCTGAAGCACTCATGGTTGCTCCCCTTTGTTTTTGGAAGGCGAAGCGGAAGGCAGCAACGCGCGAACGCGTCCACCGCCGCTGTTCAGCAAGCGGCTTTGCCCTGTCTTGAAATCAATCTCGGCCTTGTCACCGGCCAGCTGGGTTTGATCCCGCGTGATGCGCACCTGATCCATCAAATAAGCCTTATCCTGCTTGGCGTCATATTCTGCCCGTTCCCCGCGCGAGACGCCGCCATCCTTGGTGACGATAATCACGTTGCCCTTGGCGCGGATTTTCGAGATTTCCTTGGCTCCCGTCGCGCCGGTTTCAAGAGAAGCCGCCAGAATATCCGCCTCGATCCGACTGCCCTGATGCTCGGCCATCGCGCGGCCTCGCGCCAACGCCGTGCTTTGGCCTTCGTCATATTCCAGCGAGTCCTTCGCCGTCACCGTGTCCTTGTCGGTCACATAGCGCAAGTTCGATCCCGTGATCTTGACCAGCTTGGCATCAAGATCATACACGGCCCGATCGCCATAGACCTGCTGTTTATCATCGCGAATCACAACATGCCCTTCGGCAGTCATGGTATCGATAGAGCCGCCTTGCGTCTTCGCCCCACCCTCTTGCGGATCGCGGGCATGAGCCGTCAACAAATCCGCCTCGACAATCATGGCCCCGCGCACGGCCCGCGCCTTGCCCCGCGCCACATAAAGGCGCGTGTCCTTATACCATTCAAGACTCTCATCGGCAGAAATATCGACCATTTCCGAAACCGTCGCCGGAGCCTGCAACGCCGCCTTGCCCTTGGCGAGGGCGGGACCTGCCATAAGACATGCAGCCAAAGCCGCCAGAGAAAGATATCGAAGAGAAGCGTTCATGAGCCTATTTCGCTTTGCCTGATGTCTGTTTAGCTTTACCAGAGCCGGAAAGCCGTTGCAAATCCAGTTTCGCCTGAGCGGGACCCGTGATCACCACGGTTTTACCGCCATCCAAAAGGCGAAAGCCGGTCCCTGTCATCGTGCCCATCGGGCCCTGTACCAAAACCGGCTTGTCACCCCACGCCGTGCTTTGCGGCATATCGACATTCATTTCCTCCGACGAAAAGCGATAGCCCTCGTCATGAAACAGCTCGACATGGCCACCCAGCCACAGCTTTTTACTTTCCTGATCCACACGGCCCCTGTCGGCATGCCCCGCGACCCACGCGCCGCCTTCCAAAGCCAGCTCGCCCTTGGGTTTTTCCAGATCAACCAGATTGCGCGTATTGGCCGCCTGCAACGCCCGCTCGGCAGTCAGGGCATAGGACTGCCCCTGCGTGTCCGTGCCCGTCAGATTCAGCTTTTCGATCATAAGGTTTGGCACGTTATCGACCATTACCGCCGAAACATGCCCTGTCTCGATCATCGGCCAGACAATCAGAGCCCCCAGCCCCAACAACACAATAAGCGGCAAAATCCACCGCAAACTGCCGACAAGGCGCGAATAACGCTGTGTATGCGCGCGAGCCTGCGCCGTATCACGCGGACGCAACGAGGCCATCCGGTCAGGTGCAGCCAACCCAGCCCCATACGCATCCCTGCCGTCTTGTTCGTCAGTACCGGACATAACCTCGCCATCTGTTTTTGTTCCGAATCAGGAAATAGCCCTATCGAAAGAAAAAAGAAAATGGGACCCCAGCCTTCGCTGGGGTGACAGTTTAGGGATGAAAGAACAGCGTGTTACAAAAACACACTGTCATGCCAGCGAAGGCTGGCATCCCATTTGGTTTCTTCTCAAGAGCCCCCACAACAGAACGCCCCGCCTATTCAACGGATCAGATTGCCCTGTCATTTCTTAACGAATGGTTGAGGAAACGCTCAGCCCCTATTCGGCTTGTGGGCAAAAATATCGACATTCTGCCATCCGGCGAGGTCCAACGCGGCCCGTGCGGGCAAAAAGGCGAACGCCGCCTGCGCCAAATGCTCGCGCTTTTCACGCACCAGCATGGCATCCAGCTTCTCGCGCAGCTGATGCAGGTACAGAACGTCCGAAGCGGCATAGGTCATCTGCGCCTGGGTCAGCTCTGGCGCGCCCCAATCGGAGGTCTGTTGCTCCTTAATCAGATCGGTCCCCAGCAAATCGCGGCACAAATCCTTCAGCCCGTGACGGTCACAGAAGGTCCGCGCCAACACCGAGGCCACCTTGGTGCAGTAAACCGGCTGGGGTAACACGCCCAGATAATAGAAAATCATGGCCAGATCAGCCCGCGCGAAATGGAAAAGCTTGGTCACCCGCTCGTCTTCCATCAGCCGCTTGAGATTCGGCGCGTCATATTCATTCGGCGCAAACTGGACCAGATGTGCCGAGCCATCGCCGCCGGACAACTGGACCACGCAAAGCCGGTCCCGCGCCCAGTCAAGCCCCATCGACTCGGTATCCACGGCCACCACTGGCCCCA
The DNA here is from genome assembly GCA_028683655.1 of Alphaproteobacteria bacterium. GTDB lineage: Bacteria > Pseudomonadota > Alphaproteobacteria > UBA9219 > UBA9219 > UBA8914. The sequence goes on along the minus strand of JAQUHK010000112.1, from coordinate 704 downwards.
AATCCAGCCCGTCCGGCAAATCGCCCTTATGCAAAGTAATAGATGGTGTTGCCATAGATCGTTCCTTTTTCAGCTATCTTTTAAAGAGTTACCCCCACGCCTCGCGCTTGAAGCATAAAGAACACGGTCTAAACCCTGTCATTCCGGCGCAAGCCGGAATCCATATTTATCCCAAAGGATAGCCTCACTATGTGGATTCCCGCCTTCGCGGGAATGACGCAGGTTTTTAGAAGACAGCACCAACTCCTGAAGTTCGATGGCTATATGAGTCTTTTTGGGAGCCGCCGTCAAGGGTGGGAAGGCAAGAGAACTCCGTTTCTAAGCCCCCTACTAGCCCGCTGCCCATGTTGTGTAACAGCACAAAAGAGAAGCCGGAATCCATACTCAGGAAAAAGGGATCTATCGCCCTTGACTCCGATATTATCCATAGGTCTTCTTGTGGTCGCCTCGATTCATAATACGGTCAATGATGCGCTGGCTTGCCTCCTGTCCGCGCGTTTTTGGGCCTTCTTTTTTATAAAGTTCATGCACACCATTTCCCAAATATTTATATTCAAGCCCCCTCAAGTCACCGTGGGCAAGAAGCTCTGATAAATGAGACGACGCTATTCTTTGCCTGAACCCAGGCTGAGTGAGAACCCGTCGGTCCATATAATCGTCGCGGTCATATTTTTTACGACGAGGCTGGTGAGGGTGCCTTGTTT
>JAQUHK010000111.1 GCA_028683655.1 Alphaproteobacteria bacterium | reverse complement strand
CGAAAAACATTATGTCGGCGTTCCTTGCGGCATTATGGACCAGTTCGTTTGCGCCCTCGGACAACTTAATCACGCCTTCATGCTTGATACACTGCATCAAACCTTCGAGCAGGTTGCCCTTCCCGACAGCGTTGTTGTTATGTTGGTCAACTGCGGCAAAAAGCACCGCCTTGCAGCCGGAGACGGTTACAGGACCCGCGTAGCTGAATGCCAAGAGGCTTGCAAAGAACTTGGCATCGATTCTTTACGTGATCTGACTACAACCGACTTACCTTTACTCGACAAGCTTCCCGATCTTCTCAAGAAGCGGGCGCGTCACGTTATCACCGAAAACAAACGTGTTCTGGATGCCGTTGAAGCTTTGAAAAAGGGAGACATGGGCAAGATGAGCCAGCTTATGTCCGATAGCCACGATTCCCAGCGCGATGATTATGAAGTTTCCATCCCTGAGATCGATTCACTGGTTGAATCCTCCAGACATTTCGGGATCAAATCTGCACGCCTGACTGGCGGTGGTTTCGGAGGATCGATTGTAGCCCTCGTCCCAAAAGAGAAGTGCAGCAGCTGGTGGGCGGCAATCAGCAAAGAAAACCCTGAAGCGTCTCTGATTTCGACATACGGGGTCTAATACCGACCGCCCGATGAAATGCCTCACGAGTCGCGCCGTCTTCGTCATTGCGAGGAGGCCTTGGCCGACGAAGCAATCCAGTCCTACTGCCGGAAACTTGGGCACTGGATCGCCACGTCGCTGCGCTCCTCGCGATGACGTAGCGGGTGTTTTCATCGGGCCGTTGGTCTAAGCTCCGACCAATGGTCGCCTCCCTGTTTTTCTTCAGGGACCTTGAAGAAAAGGCTACTTTAATACGGCTGGATGAAACAGAAAGTCATGACGGCAGGCTGCCTTTTCTCCTGCCTTCAGGATTTGATGCCCTGTATGGCTCTGGCCTGCGGCTGCGCGGTTAACAGCATCTGTCATGTGCGAGACAGGCTCAACACACACATAATTTTCTTCCGGCGGGTTGTACACGACAAGATAGCTTAAATTCGGCGACCCACATATTTCAAGTGACGCCTGATCCGGCCACAAAACCCTAACGGACCCGCTAAGGCCGTCAAAACAATTGTCCATGAACACGCCGTCTAACATGGCACCAGACCGCAAATCCCACTCTGGCGGCAGATTGATGCGCTGCGTCGGCATAACGTTTTCATCCGTCAACCAAACACCATCGACATTCGCCTGAATTCTCGTTCCGGCAGGACGCATAACATAGGGATGCACGCCAACGCCAACAGGCATATCGACACTGCCGGTATTCAAAGTCGAAGAAGTAATTGATAAGCCATTCTCATGCAACTCAACAACCTGCTCAGCCGCGCAGGAAAACGGCCAGTCGCCGTCCGGCACATGATCAAGAACAAGCCGACACATGGTCGAACTTTGCTCAGCGACCTGCCAAGGACGCTGCCACCCGAAACCGTGCAAGGCGTGAGGATGCCCTTCGACATTCAGGTCGAGTTGATAAGCCTGTCCATTACAAGAAAAACGGCCATCCATAATGCGATTTGAATAAGGAACCAACGGCCAGCAACTTAGATCTGGGGCAATATAACGCTCTTGTTCACGGGCCGCCCTGAATAGAGGACGAAAGCCGCCTCCGGTCTTGTGATCAAAGCGCGTAATGGCACCACCAAGTTCAGGCCACAGCTCGACAACAAAACCTTCGTTCTGAAGAACAACTTTCTTGACCGGAGGTTTGAACCCAGAAAATGCCATTAGGTCGCCTCTAGTAACTCAAAGCCCTGGAGGCGCCTCTTCCTTCGCCGGAAACGGGGCGAAGGGGAAGGGTTTTTCGTCGGAGGAGAAGGTCAGGAAGCGGGTGACTTGGGCCTGATAGGTGGCGAGGTTCGAGCCGAAATCGGCGAGGACGGCGAAAGAATGACCACCGAAGAGCTTGGCCAGAAACTGGAAGATCGAGGTTGCGAACGTCACAACGATGGACAGATAGAACGCAAACCCGAAGACCACCAGATAAACAAAACGCAGCCACGTATCCTTGTCCTTGACGTGTTTCTTGATTTCATCTTCGTTGATATTGCTCATCTTGTGCCTCGTTGGCCCAAAGCCAGTTTGTTTTGTACGGCTTATCCAGCCTCTGTATGCTTACAAAGGCATAGCCCTATAGCCTTCTTCCTATATAGCGCGGGAAAGAGCAAAAAGCAAAAGGTCTATTGGTTGTTTTTTGGTGTCAAAAATCAGGCGCGGCCTATACGGCGGACCGACTCTTGAATCTCTCTAAACCGCTTGGCCCACCCTTCGCTGTGGCTCTGGCGTTCACGCGCTACGGCCAGCGAGTCGGGCGGCACATCCTGTGTGATCGTACTGCCTGCCCCGATAATAGCCCCAGCACCGACCGCCACAGGCGCGACAAGGGCTGTATTCGACCCGATAAAAGCCCCTGCCCCGATTTCGGTGCGGGTCTTGCTGTAGCCATCATAGTTACAGGTGATCGTTCCCGCCCCAATATTGGCCTTGGCCCCAACCGTCGCGTCACCGATATAGGACAGGTGGTTGACCTTGGCCCCTGCGGCAATCGAGCTGTTCTTGATCTCGACAAAGTTGCCGATATGGGCCCCCGCCCCGATTGTGGCACCGGGACGCAGCCGTGCGAAGGGACCGATCGTTGCCCCCATATCAATACTGACTTTCTCTAAATGCGAGAACGCTCGGATTTCGACCTTATCGGCCACGGTCACGCCCTGACCGAAAACAACATGCGGGCCGATCACGACATCCTGCCCCAGTTGCGTATCTACACACAGATAAACGCTGTCGGGATCAAGCATCGTGACGCCAGCGAGCATATGCTTTTCACGCAGGCGCGTTTGCATAACCTTTTCCAAAGCGGCAAGCTGAAGACGCGTGTTTACCCCAGCAACATCATCAACAGGCAAGGTTTCAACGACGACCTTCAAACCTGCTGCATTGGCCAAAGCAACGCAATCCGTAAGGTAATATTCCTTTTTGGCGTTATCGTTACGGAGCTTATCGAGCAAAGGCCACAGATGCCGTGCGTCGAACAGCATCAGTCCGCCATTACACAGCCTGACCTGTTTTTGTTCGGGCGTTGCATCGGCAGACTCGACAATCGCACTGACAACGCCAGAATCATCGGCCAACACGCGACCATAGGCCAGCGGGTCGTCGGGGAGAAAAGCACTGACAACAATCGCCGCGTTTGTTGCCGTTTTACGATCTCTTAACGTTTGAAGTGAGTCAGGGGTCACAAGCGGCGTATCCCCAAACAGAACAATGATATCACCCTCAAAATCCAAGAGCGAATCGCGCGCGGCTTTGACGGCGTCACCTGTTCCCAAAGGTGTTGTCTGAATCACACACTCGCATGGCTCCACAACAGCCTTCACGGAGGCCATGTCCGGCGCAAGTACGCAAAATATATGATCTGCCTTCAAAAATTCACAGGCCTGCACAACATGCGAAATCAAAGGAAAACCCGCCATATGGTGCAAAACTTTAGGCAGAGAAGAACGCATCCGCGTCCCTTGACCAGCGGCGAGAATGATACAGGCTAAACTCATTGACGATTTCCTAGTAAATTAATGATATGACTCTTGGGTGCAGGTGATTATAGTCCAACCGCTAGGCAGAACAAAGGGACATCAATGCAGAAACTGGAAGCACTCATTTTTGAGCTAGACGGCCCTCTTGTCGATCCGACCATCGATATTAAACACGCTCTTAACCTTATGCTCGAAGAGGTCGGACGCCCGCCCGTAACCCACGAGCAGATTCGCAGTTTTTATGGTGAAGGTCTTATGGACCTGTGCAGCCATGCGCTTGAGGCCACAGGCGGGATTGACGACGACGACCTTTATTCGTACGTCCAGAAATTTATCAGCCATTTCCGCCAGCTAAAGCCCGATCCCATCCAAATTCAGGCGGGTGCGCTTGATCTCCTTCAAAAGATGGGGGCCGATGGTATCAAGCTTGGCATCTGCACCAACAAAACCGAAGTGACAGTTCAAAGCTTGATGAGGGATCTTGATCTTCGCAAGTATTTTGGCTTTGTCGCTGGCGGGGACACCTTCCCTGTCCATAAGCCCAATCCTGCGCATATCACAGGCGTGCTCGATGCGCTTCAGGCTCCGGTATCTGGGGCAGTCTTTATCGGTTCAACAGCAACAGACCTCGTGGCCTGCTTCCGCGCCAACATCCCCTGCGTCATTGTCACACACGGCGTCCAGCAGGAGATGGAAGAAATGGGTGAGACGATCATGATCGAGGAACTGACCGAACTGAACGACGCCCTCGGCAAGCTAGGCTTCCAAATCTAGTCCAGCCTGAGCCCTCTGCCTCCATTCCAAACGCAAAAAATGCTCGAAGCCACCTAGCTGTCGAAATGCTTCAGGCTGGCTTTCCAGTAATCATAGCCTGTCATTATCGTAAGCCCGCCTGCGATCCAAAGAAGAACATCCCCGATCAACGTCGCGGGCAGCCAGAAGGGTGTATGCTCGTTACCAACGATCAAGAAGGCAAGGGCCACAATCTGGATCGTGGTCTTCCACTTCGCCAGCTTGCTGACAGGAACATTGACGCTAAGTCCGGCCAAAAACTCGCGCAAGCCCGAAACAGCGACCTCGCGCAACAAGATAATCAGCGCAGGAAGGACATTGATGCTGTCGATCTTGCGATTATAGACGAGCAACAAAATAACAGCAGAGACGAGGAGCTTGTCGGCAATCGGGTCAAGAAACTGCCCGATCCGCGAGACCTGATTCTCGCGCCGCGCCATATAGCCATCAAGCCAGTCCGTAACGCCAGCGATGGAAAACAAGGCACAGGCCGCCCAAGCTGCCCAGGCAAAAGGCATGATAAGCAAGACCAGAATCACAGGGATCAGAATAATCCGGGAAAGGGTCAATCTGTTGGCGATTGTCTTGAACATTGAACCCCGCACGCTTTAAAGTAATACGACTATGTTTACACCTTTGCGTGAAAATAATCATATATTTTTTTTGCAAGGTCATGGCTGATGCCACTCACACGGGCCAAGTCTTCAATTCCGGCATTTTCAACGGCCTTGGCCGAGCCAAAATGTTGCAAAAGGGCCTTTTTACGGGCGGCCCCGACGGCAGGCACCTCATCCAGACCCGACTGTCCAATCGCCTTGGCGCGGCGGGCGCGGTGGGTCCCGATAGCAAAGCGGTGAGCCTCGTCACGCAGCCTTTGCAAGTAATAAAGTACGGGATCTTGCGGCGGTAATGAAAGCGGCGCAAGCCCCTCCCTGAAAAAACGCTCGCGCCCTGCATTGCGATCCGGTCCTTTGGCAATCCCCACCACGGCCACGTCCTTAACGCCAAGCTCGGCCAAGGCAGCATGAACCTTCCCGATTTGTCCCGCGCCGCCGTCGATCAGCAGCAAGTCGGGCCATAGGCCAGAGAGCCGTTCGGCGTCTTCCTCCATGAGTCGCTTAAAACGGCGCGAAAGGACTTCCTGCATCATCGCAAAATCGTCACCACCCTTGGCGGTTTTGATATTGAATTTACGATAGGTCTTCTTGAGGAACCCCTCCGGCCCCGCCGCGATCATCGCCCCAATGGCAAAGGCTCCCGAGATATGGGAATTGTCGTACACCTCGATCCGCTCCGGCACCTTGGGCAGGGTGAACAGCTCGGCCACGCGGGCCAGCAGCTTTTGTTGCTCGGCCTTGTCAGCCAGCTTGCGCCCGAGGGCCTGCGCTGCATTCGCCTTGGCATGATCGACCAGCCGCTTTTTCTTGTCCTGTTTGGGCACCAGCAAAGAAACCTTGCGCCCAGCCTTTTGCGAAAAGGCTTCCTCGAGCAAAGCCTTCGTCTCCGGCATCTCGCTGAGCAAAAGCAGCGGTGGCACATCCCGCTCGGCATAGAACTGCGCCAGAAAAGCCGCCAGCACCTCGCTAGACTCAACGTGCTTGTCATGAGCTGGGAAATAGGTCCGCGTCCCGAAATTACGATCAGCGCGGAAGAAGAAAAGCTGGATTGCCGTGACGCCGCCCTCCTGATGCAGCGCGATCACGTCGGCGTCGCCGAGCCCCGCGACATTAATATCCTGCTTTGCCTGAATGGAGGTCAGGACGCGGATACGATCCCTCAAACTGGCTGCCCGTTCATAATCCAGCGCATCGCTAGCCTCCTGCATCTGCGCGGCCATACGCTCCTGAACCTTGGAGCTATGCCCTTCGAGAAACGCCTTCGCCTCCTCCACCTGCCGCGCATAGGTCGCCACCGAAACGCGGGCGCAACAGGGCGCGGTACACCGCTTGATATGATACTGAAGACACGGGCGCGTCCGCTGGGCAAAGCCTCCATCCGTGCAAGTTCGAAGCATGAAAATTCGCTGGATGAGCGTCAACGTCTCGCGCACAGCACCGCCC
>JAQUHK010000110.1:6010-6607 GCA_028683655.1 Alphaproteobacteria bacterium | reverse complement strand
TCTCATCGAAAACGGTACCGACAATCTTTTCGATATCCCTTTGCAAAAGATGAGGATACAGCTCGGCCAAACGCAAGATCAAATCTGATTTAGTCATCGGTTGGGGTCTCCACGAACCGTTAAAGGAATGAGTCGCTTTGGCAAGGGTGCCAAAGACGCCGCCACAAGTCAAGCGAGGTTTAAGCATAACCCTTTGGGTCCACACTATATTTTGAGTTTACCCCTGACGAACGGTTGAAACGAAGGTTTTGATCTCGATCGACAGTTGTTCGGATTGCTTCGACAGTTCTTCCGAGGCCCTCAAGACAGCCTCAGCCGCCTGACGCGACCCGTCCGCCGCATCGGTCACGCTGATGATATTCGTCGAGATTTCCGAGGTTCCGGCAGAAACCTGCTGGACATTGTTCGATATCTCGCGCGTAGCCCCTTCCTGCTGCCTGATCGCTTCGGCAATCATTCGCGTAATCTCGTCGATATGCTCAATGATCGTGCCGATGGAACGAATGGCCTTGACTGCATCGTTGGTCACATTCTGGACCGTCGCAATCTTGCTTGAAATCTCTTCCGTCGCCCGTCCGGTCTGGTTGGCCAGATTCT
>JAQUHK010000110.1:0-6000 GCA_028683655.1 Alphaproteobacteria bacterium | reverse complement strand
GATTCTTGACCTCGCTGGCCACAACGGCAAACCCCTTCCCCGCTTCCCCGGCGCGTGCCGCTTCAATCGTCGCATTAAGCGCGAGCAGATTGGTTTGTTCGGCAATATCCTGAATCAGTTTGACAACCTCGCCGATCTGGCCCGCCGCTTCCGACAGGGTCGAGACCGTTTTGTCCGTCCGGCGAACTTCATCAACAGCCTGTCCGGCTACCTCGGACGATTGCTTGATCTGCCGGTTAATCTCGTTGATCGACGCGGCCAATTCCTCAGCCGCCGAAGCCACCGTACTCACATTGCCAGAGGCTTCCTCGGTCGCTGCGGCGACAATGGAGGTCTGGTTGCTCGTCTGGTCCGCCATCCCCGAAAGATCCTTGGCACTTATCTCAAGTTCGTGCGCCGCAGTGCCGACGGCCTGTACAACCTTCCCAACGCTTTCCTCGAACTCGTCAGCCATCGCGGCCAGCAAAGCCTTGCGGTCCTTTTCGGCCTCAAGTTTTTGCCGTTCGGATTCACTGCGCATTTTTATCTTCTCGATCGTGCTTTCCTTGAAAGCCTGAGCCGCCCGCGCCATTTGGCCGATTTCATCGCCGCGATCCTGCGCCGGAACGGTGACGGTCACATCCTCTTTTTGTAAAGCCTGCATCACCTCTTCCATCTGAATAAGCGGAGCCAGCTGACGACGGATAAGCCAGTAAAGGCCCAAAGCTAAAAACACCCCCGCCACACCGGCAAGAGTCCCAACCGTCGTTCTGACGCTTGATAGCGTCTTAAAATGCTCATCCTTACTGAAGCCTGCGAATAAACCGCCAATCACCTTTCCTTCCTTATCTAAAATAGGATCATAAGCACTAAAATAAGCCTTCCCCGTCACAACAGAATCGCCACGAAAAGGTTTCCTGTCCTTGAAAATCGAATCATATATGAGGCCTTGCGCAAGTGTTGTGCCGACGGCTCGCGTCCCATCCTGCTTAAGTGCATTGGTCGCAACACGCTCATCCCCCTGAAAGATGGTGATGGCACCCCCGCCCATGCGAACCACGTCATCAATAAAACCCAAATTGCCGGTAAGCACAAAATCACCAACGACAAGCTTGCCGTCACGAATTTCAAAATGGTCCCCTTTCGTCTTTAGTATGCCTTTAACAAAATCAAGGTTAGAGGAGAGGTGAGTATATTTTTCAAGAGTCATCCGCTCGTTCACAATCGAAAGCGAGCTCGCGATAAGAACAAAACCAAATACAAATGTTCCGACAATCGCCAAAAGGCTAACTTTTGTCGATAAAGAGAGTTTTTTCAAAGAGAAAGACATCGAGATACACCCCAAGACACAGCGATACAGCAGACGTTAACCTTAATATGGTTAAGCCTTGAAGTGAGCAAAGTCAAATTCAATGGCTTGCAAAAACAAAAATGCCAATAAAAAAGGAGGGCCGAAGCCCTCCTTTTATCCGAATGCATGAAACTTCATTTAGGGGCAATAATCATCACGATCTGCCGCCCTTCAAAGCTTGGCTCGCTGACCACTTTTCCAACATCGTCCATAAGCTCGCGCACACGCCTGAGCAATGCCTGAGCGATATCCTGATGCGCCATTTCGCGGCCACGGAAACGGAGCGTGACCTTGACCTTGTCGCCTTCCTCAAGGAAGGAACGGGCGTTCTTCATCTTCACGTTGAAATCGTGATCGTCAATGCCGGGGCGAAGTTTGATTTCCTTCAACTCCACGACCTTCTGCTTCTTGCGGGCCTCGGAGGCCTTTTTTTGCAGCTCGAAACGGTATTTGCCATAATCGAGAATTTTGCACACGGGCGGCTCGGCCATCGGCGAGATTTCGACCAGATCGAGTCCGATCTCCTCGGCTTTGGCAAGCGCATCGCGCACCGACATAACGCCCAGCATTTCACCGGCAGCATCAATCACACGAATTTGTTTGGCAATAATCGCCCCATTCACGCGGGGGCCGTCATCTTTTTCGCGCCGGACGGGCCCTTCAGGGCGCGGACCGGAATTAGGTAAGCGGGCGATGGTACGTATCTCCTCAATTGTTACAAAAGATGGTCAATACAAATAGTTAGTCTTTTGACCCTCAAGGCGCGCATCGTGACGAAAAAAAAGGGGGCTGGCAAGCCCCCTTTTGTCATTTTCACGCTATTTTTCGCCCTTTTCCCTTAAAATATCCGGCGGTGTGGCCTCTTTGACGAGGCGGGCGATAGCTTCATCGAGGGAAAGCACCTCCTGAGCCTGTCCGTCAAGGCGGCGAATGGCGACCGATTGGCCTTCCGCCTCCTTCTTGCCGACGACAAACAAAGCCGGAACCTTTTGCAAGGAATGATCGCGCACCTTGGCGTTGATCTTCTCGCTGCGCAGGTCGATCTGGGCCCGTAGCCCCGCCTTGGTGAGCTTGGCATAGACTTCCTCGGCATAGGCATCGGCATCATTCGTGATGGTACAGACCACGACATGAATGGGTGCGAGCCATACGGGAAACTTCCCAGCATAATGTTCGACAAGGATTCCCATAAAGCGATGGAAAGTTCCCAGTGTCGCCCTGTGAAGCATCACAGGCCTATGCTTCTGCCCATCCTCGGCAACATAGGAGCAATCCAGACGATCCGGCAACACGAAGTCGCATTGCAGCGTGCCGCATTGCCACTCGCGCCCGATGGCGTCGCGAAGATAAAACTCGATCTTCGGGCCATAGAACGCGCCGTCGCCTGCGTTGATGTCATACTCAAGACCCGCCGCCTTCAGCGCAGCGTGCATAGCCGCTTCCGACTTGTCCCAAACCTCGTCGCTGCCGCCACGCACATCGGGCCGCGTGGCCAAACGAACGCGATGCACCTTAAAGCCCATATCCGTGTAAGTCTCGTCCACCAGCTTACAGAACTGGAGGCTCTCCTCCATAATCTGGGCTTCTGTACAGAAGATATGCCCGTCATCCTGCACCATCTGGCGCACGCGAAGCAGACCGTGCATGGCCCCATGCGCCTCGTTACGATGAACATTGCCAAACTCGGCCATACGGATCGGCAGATCGCGATAGCTCTTGATCCCCTGCTTGAAAATCTGGGCATGTCCGGGACAGTTCATCGGCTTGAGACCCAGCATCTCGTCGCGCGAGCCTTCCTCGTCCGACTTGGCAATCTGAACCTTGAACATCTTGTCGCCATACATGTCCCAGTGGCCCGAAGCCTTGAACAGCGAGCTGTCGAACAGCTGTGGCGTCTTGACTTCGATATAGCCCGTCGCGTCTTGACGGCGGCGCATATAGCTCTCAAGACAGCGGTAAACCGCCCAGCCCTTTTGATGCCAAAAGACCGATCCGGGAGCCTCATCCTGAAAATGATAGAGGTCCAGCTCACGCCCCAGCTTGCGGTGATCGCGCTTTTCGGCCTCTTCGATCATCAGCAAATAGGCGGCCAACTCCTTCTCGTCCCGCCACGCGGTGCCATAGATACGCTGCAACACCGCATTCTTGCTGTCGCCGCGCCAATAGGCTCCCGCCACCTTCATCAGCTTGAAGGCCGTGCCGACGCGCCCCGTTGAGGGCAAATGCGGCCCACGGCACAAATCAGCCCATGCGCCTTGGTGATAGAGGGTGATGGTCTGGTCTTCGGGAAGATCGCGGATCAGCTCGACCTTATACATTTCGCCTTTCGCTTCGAAATGCTTGATGGCGTCACTGCGGCTCATAACTTGACGGATAAACGGTTCGTTACGCGCGACAATCTCGCGCATTTTCTCTTCGATCTTCGGGAAGTCATCCGAAGAAAACGGTTCGTTGCGGGCAAAGTCATAGTAAAAGCCGTTCTCGATCGACGGCCCGATGGTGACTTGGGTTCCGGGGAAAAGCTCCTGCACGGCCTGAGCCATCACATGCGCGGCATCATGGCGGATCAGGTCCAGCGACTCGGCATTCTTGCCGGTGATGATCTCGACCTTGCCACTTTCCTCAAGCGTTCGCGTCAAGTCTCGCGTCTCGCCGTTCAACTTCACGGCGAGGGCTGCCTTGGCCAGACCAGCTCCGATGCTGGCCGCCAGTTCAGCCCCAGTAACGGGGGCGGGAAATGACTTTACGCTGCCATCCGGCAGGGTAAAGGAAAGCGGCTCCATGGCCGCGTTGGGTGCTGTGCTACTCATCCGAACATTATCAACACATTAGGAGCGGCTGTGCAAGGGGGAGAGAAGGGCTTTTTTTCGTATGCTTCGTCTATCTCGCCCCGACCTGAACAACGCTTTTAAGCAGATCATTCACGCGGGTTTGCCATCCGGCACCCGTTGCGCGTAACGCCTTGGCCACATCGGTATCGACGCTCAGGCTAATAACCGTCTTGCTTCGGCCTTTAGGCCTTCCCCGTGAACGCAGATGGGCCTCAACCAAGGCAGGCGCAACCGCCTTGGCTTGGCGAGCGCGGCGCACTTCGGCTGCCGTCAAGGCGGGGCTGTCCTTATCCTGCTTGATCCCTTTATTGATCCGAGCGTTTTCCGCCTTACTCGGCATCTTGATCTTGCTTTTTGACATAGAAGGCTCCTCGCACTTGAAGTGTTGGGCACTCCACTTAAAACTGTGTCATCCCCGCGAAGGCGGGGGTCCATAAAGCTTCGACGCTGTCCCTACCTGCAACCATGGATTCCCGCTTTCCTGCTTCGCCAAGAGGCTACGCAGGACTTGGGATAAACCCTGCGAAGTCCGTAGGACGAAGCACGGGTCGCGGGAATGACGCAGTTTTTTATACCACACGACACCTCATAAAGTATAAATAGTTTTCTCCTATCCCCACCGATGCCTGAACCATGTCATCTGACGTTTGGCGTAGTTGCGGGTGGCTTGCTGGGCGCGGGCGATGGCTTCGTCCAAAGACAGCTCACCGCGCAGATGGGCGGCGAGTTCGGGCACGCCTAGGATTTTGAAGGCGGGAAATTGGGAGAGGTCTGGGCCTGCCCCCCTACCCAACCCTTCCCCGCGAGGGGGAAGGGCTTGAGGCGGTGCTTCTTCGCCGCCGTGTTGACTCATCGCAAGAAGTCCTCTCACCTCCTCAAGTGCGCCGTGCTCAACCATGCGCAGGAACCGCGCATCACAGGACGCATAGAGCGCGGCGCGGTCGGGCATCAGCAGGTGACGGCGGACGGTGAAGTCTTTGTCGATAGCGTGTGCCCTTCCCTCGTCCTGCCACACGCCGAGCGGCTTACCGGTGTGAGCGGCAACCTCATAAGCGCGGATCAAGCGTTGGCGGTCGTTGGGCGCAATCCGCGCCGCGCTGACCGCATCCAGCTTGGCGAGCAAGGCGCGGAAGGCATCATGCCCTTCGGCCTCATAGAGCGCGAGTGCGGCTTGGCGCACGCCATCGGGAATGGGCGGAATATCGGCAAGCCCACCCAACAGCGACTCAAAATACATTCCCGTGCCACCAACAACGATGGGCGTTTGCCCTTCTTTAACAGCAGCAGCAATCTCTGCCCGCGCTAAACCCAGCCACCTTCCTGCGGAGGATTTTTCAAGCGGCTGGAAAATCTCGAACAGCTTGTGCGGCGCGGCGGCTTTTTCTTCCGGCGTAGGCTGGGCGGTGAGCAACGGCAATCCGGCATAGACCTGCATCGCGTCGGCATTGATAATCACGCCGCCCTCGCGTTGCGCCAATTCTAACGCCCGCGCCGTCTTGCCCGAAGCCGTCGGCCCGCCGATCAGATGAAGAAGAGGAAAATCGTCCATTCCCCCTTAATACCCTTATCAAGAAGGCTTAAAAAGCCTATTTGTGCATTTATGAAGGATTTGATAGGCTCGGTCTCGTCATCATCTTGGAGAAACCATCATGGGTTTGAGCATCTGGCATATTCTGGTCGTTTTGATCGTCGTTTTGGTCGTCTTTGGCGTGGGCAAGCTGCCGACCGTCATGGGTGATCTGGGCAAAGGCATCCGTAATTTCAAAGCGGGGCTGAGCGGCGAAGATGACAAAAACAAAAAAGACACGGACGACACGCCTCGACTGCCGCCAACAGACC
>JAQUHK010000109.1 GCA_028683655.1 Alphaproteobacteria bacterium | reverse complement strand
CTCTTGAGGGAAGAAGTATCGGGCAAACACTTTGACAGAAGGTTAAGCCTACGACCGTACTTTTTTGCCGATGGAGTCGAGAATGGCGTTGACCAGAGCCGGCTCCTTGTCGTTGAAGAAGGCGCAGGTTACATCGACGTAATCTGAGATGATAATCGGCGCGTCGATCTCGCCGTGATGATAAAGCTCATAAGCTCCAGCGCACAAAAGCACCTGAAGCAACCGCTCCATGCGGGCCAGCGAGCGGTTCGGGCCGAGACTGCCCCCAACCATTTCCTCAAGCGTTTCCTTGTGCGCCATTGTGCCACGCGCAATGTCGGCAACCATCTCACTATCCGGTGCGCCGAGCAACATGGGGCCCTCGCCCTCATCGCCTTCGTCACCGTTGAGAACAGTCACAAACTCTTCCAGATTACGCCCCAGAATATCGTCGAGTTTTTCCTCGCCAAAAGAGACCTGATACAAAACTTGTACCGCCGCCAAACGTGCCAGACGCTTGGCCGCATTTGATCCACTCAGATTGATTTTTTTGTTATCCATTACCCTGTCACTTCTTTTTACTTTTACTTTACCGTCCAACCCACCTGCGCTTGGGCATCAGACGGAAATGATGCTTCAGCTCAATCATCTTCAAGCAGGCCTCGGCGGCCGCACCGCCGCGATCATGCCGCGCCGGATCGGCGCGCTCGACCGCCTGCTCTTTCATATTGCACGTCAAGATGCCATTCCCAATCGCCAACGTGTGTTGCAAAGCGAGCGTTTGCAGCCCCTGCGCACTCATATCACCAACAATCTCGTCGTGACGCGTGCCACCTTTGATGACGGTCCCCAGTGCGACATAGCCATCGTACCGCCGCCGTACCGCGTCGAAATCAAGCGACTTCAGCGCATAAAGAATGGCAGCCGGAATCTCCAGTGCCCCCGGCACCGTGAAGACCTCATAGGTCACATTGGCACGCTCTAAAACCGCCTTGGCCCCATTCAAAAGAAGGTCGGCCACATCGGTATAAAAACGGGCCTCAATCACCATAATATGAGGTTTTTCCTCAAATTTGAACGTCGCCGGTTCGCGCTTTTGTTCCATGGGAGCCATCCTGTCAACGAAAAAGGGCCCCTCTTTCTATCACGCCCCCCGAAAACCTGCCAGCTTCTTATGTCTTTCACCAAAAAAGAACGGCTGGCCTATGCGATGGCCAGCCGTTCTTTTTACCTTATTCCCTATAAAAAGAGAGTTTACAGACCGATGCGACGCGTAAAGAACCTCAAAAGATTGTTCGCAGTCGAGGAACGCTGCTTGACCTCTGGAGAAACATCGGCCCAGCTCTTCGCCTTCGAAGCTTTTGGTGAAGGCCCCCTGTTCATATGGTGAGCTTCCAAAAGCGAGTCCCAGAACGACTTGGGTTCTTGACGAGTCAGCATCATGCTTCCCCTAGGGCCATATTTGCAGGCCCAATCGCCAGTGCGGAGAATCGCACCCAAAACATCTTCATCCATGACGACCTGTTGCTGGCAGCTCGTGTCAACGCACGCAGCCCCAAAATGTCCAGAGCGTCCTCGCCAAAGCTGCATAACGCCACAATGGTTAAAAGGAAAACGAATACACTCAACGTCGTGTTCATCAATAAAGAAAGGTCTTATATTATTAGGGATAATGCACTCCCCGCCGACATACTTCCTAGGCGCTTCATTCAATTGCTCAACTTCAACCATAGTTTCCTCCATTTTGGCGTGTTGCGACACTTGCCAGCGTTGCAGCCAAAAGAAGGAAGGATACCATTTCCTCTCTCACAAGACTGTGAAGGCGGAGATGCCATGCGATCCACCAAGCGACCAAACGGACAGCAAAAGTGTTTTGAGATTGCGCGTGTTAGGCTCGATTTCGTCTAAAAACCAGAGGCAGAAATACTTTCATGTGCGAAAGCACGAAAATGACTTTTTCAGCCTGTTTTTTGAGCTAATATGAGGGTTCACTTCCCTGTCACGATACGATCAATCAGCTGTTTGACCGTTGGGACAAAACCGTTCGCATAGAAGGGGTCTTCGCCAAATCGGTAGCAATTATGCCCTGCGAACATCAAGAAATTATCGACATCCCCCTCGTGCGCCACATTCTGGAGCGACTTCTGGATGCAGAAGGAGCGCGGATCGGCCATCCGGCCCGTTGTTCCGGTTTCTCCTTGCGACCAGTTGGAAAACTGGCACTGCGAAAGACAGCCCACACAGGCGGCTTGCGAAGTCTGAATCCGCTTTGCTTCATCAGGCGTCGTGAAAACCATCGTACTGTCGGGCGTACGTAGAGCCTTGGTGAATCCGACTTCCATCCAGCCCTTGGCTTTTTCAAGATCGGTCGCGCGAACAAAGACAGGATTGCCAACAGGCCCCGTGCGGAAGCTCTCGGTCAAATCGTCCGTTACCTCGGTGGCATAAGCTATTTGCCGCTCCGAGCGGTCATAAAGCTCTTGTAAAAAGTCGTTGCGTACCGCCGAAGAGTAAAAGCCAGTCGGCGAGAATTTGTTAAGCGCGACATCGCCCTTCTTGACGGTCAGCAACTTGTCTTTCCAGCTTTGCGGGATCGGGCTTTCGACGGTCAAAAGAGGCCGCGTGCCAAACTGAAAGGCAACGGGCCCCAGCTCTTTATTATCGATCCAGTCTTCCCATTCGGACAGCCACCACACGCCGCCCGCCATGATAATCGGCGTGTTAGTCAAGCCGTACTCGTTCATCTGCTTGCGCAAAGCCATGACGCGGGGGAACGGATCTTCGGGCGTCAGCGGATCTTCGCTGTTCGACAAACCGTTATGACCGCCTGCACGCCACGGATCCTCGTAAACCACACCACCCAGCAAATCAGCGGCCTTATGGAACGACCGCAACCACAAAGCGCGAAACGCACGCGCAGAGGAAACGATGGGATAATAATAGACATTGTATTTCTGGGCGATTTCCGACACGCGGTAAGGCATACCCGCACCACAGGTCACACCATGGATAAGACCTTTTGTCTTTTCCAGAATAGCATGCAAAATGCGCTCGGCTCCGCCCATTTCCCAAAGAACGTTCAGATGCAAGGCTCCCTTGCCGCCTGCATATTCGTGGGCGTTTTGAACCTGCGCAATGCCGCCAGCAATCGCATAGGCCACCATCTCTTCATGACGTTCCATACGGGTTTTGCCGTGATATATCTGGCGAATAATGTTGCCCTGCGCGTCATAGCTGTCGGCATTCACGCCGGACACCGTCCCGATACCGCCCGCAGTAGCCCAAGCTCCAGCACTCGCGCCATTAGTTGCCGATACGCCTTTCCCCCCCTCGATCAAGGGAAGAACCTCACGGCCTGACATAAGTACGGCATTAAGAGCTTTCACGAGTATCCTATCCTTTCAAACAGTCTCTTTTATTTGAGCTGATCGAGAATCAGCTTGGGACAATCAGCATAAACAGCTGTAACGCCCATATCCAACAATTCCTTGGCCCGCGCCGGCTGGTTGACCGTATAGGCCAACAGCGGCAGTTGGGCTCCGACAACCTCTTCGACGCGTGAAGCCGTCAATTGATCTTCCTTGACGCTCAAGGCCGAGGCACCAGCTTGCTCAACGGACGCACGCCAGTTCTCTTGCCACTGCCTGATGGCATAAGCACGCGGCCAATGTGGCTCAAGCTGCATCGCCATTTCAAGACATTCCATATCAAAACTACAGATAACAGGCAACAAATCCCTCTCAGGCCACACTTTTGCCAGTTCGATCATCGCCACCATGGTTGTCGCCCGCGCCCGCCCGGGACAGGGCTTCAACTCGACCACCAGCGACATATCAAGCTCAAGGACAAGATTTACCGCCTCCACAAGGGTCGGCACAGGCTCGGGCCCCAAAGAAGAAGCCGCATGTAATTTCTGGATTTCTTCCCATGTTTGCTCGGCGACAAGACCGCTGCCATCCGTTGTACGCTCAAGCGTTTCGTCATGGATCAAAATGGGCACGCCGTCATAGGTAATTTTGACATCGACCTCGATCCACTTCGCGCCCTGTTCATGCGCAAGGCGGATCGCAGCCAGCGTGTTTTCTGGTGCCGAGCAACCCGCACCACGGTGAGCGATAACGGGTGGGTGAAACGCCAAGAGAGGAATCATGCAGGAAAAAACAAAGGAAAAGGGCGGAAAAGAAGATTAGTTAATGTTGTACGGCCTTATGGCTCAAATCACAATCGGAAAAATGACCAAATAGAGGCAGATCACATCCGAACCAAGGCTGCGCCCCGTGTAAAGCCACCGCCCATGGCATCCATCAGGACCATTTGCCCTTTTTGAATACGTCCGTCCGCCACGGCGGCATTCAGAGCCAAGGGAATCGAAGCCGCCGAGGTGTTCGCATGTTTCGAGACAGTCATAACGACGCGCTCTGGCGGCAAATGAAGTTTCTTTGCCAAGCCGTCAATAATGCGCTGGTTGGCCTGATGCGGGACAAGCCAGTCGATCGCATCGGCGGCAAGCTTATTCTTTTCAAGAATTTCGTCCACGACTTCAGACAAACGCTGGACGGCATGACGAAAAACCTCGCGGCCATCCATGCGCATGTGACCAAACGTACCTGTGCTCCCCACGCCGCCATCGACGTACAAATGGTCGTATTGCGTGCCGTCGGCATGCAGGCAGGTTGAGATGATGCCACGATCCGTCGCATCGCCCTGCCCTTCACCAGCCTGAAGCACAACGGCTCCGGCCCCGTCGCCGAAAAGAACGCAGGTGGTGCGATCTTCCCAGTCTAAAAGGCGCGAGAGCGTTTCCGCGCCGATGACGACCGCTGTTTTCGCTTGACCTAAACGGATCGCGTTATCAGCCATGGTCAGCGCATAGACAAAGCCCGAACAAACGGCCTGAACATCGAACGCGAATCCGCGTGTCACACCCAGCTTGGCTTGTACCCGCGTGGCAGTGGAGGGAAAAACATTGTCGGGAGTCGTCGTCGCGACGACGATCAAATCCACATCGTGCGCAGATAACCCAGCCTGGGTCAAAGCGGCCTGCGCCGCTTTGGTTGCAAGATCGGAAGTTGTTTCACCCTCGGTGGCAAAATGCCTTTGGGCAATGCCGGTACGTTGGACGATCCATTCATCGGTCGTCTCGACACCGCGCGCGGCAAGATCATTGTTGGTGACAACCTGCTGGGGCAGATACCCGCCACATCCGGCGAGAATAGAACGCACAACCATACTTAGACATCCCCACCGACAGTCGCGTTTTCGACTGTTAAAGAAGTTTCTTCGGACTCGGCAGCTCCATAGTGAACGGCTAGCTCCTGACCGATTCGCTCGTTGAAACGATGCGCGACAAGATCATGCGCCACGCCGATGGCATTGGCAAATCCCTCAGGGTCCGTGCCACCATGACTTTTAACGCATACGCCCTGAAGGCCAAGGAACATAGCCCCGTTATAGCGGCGTGGATCGGCGCGAAGGCGCATTTTCTTCAAGCTTCCCCGCGCAAACAGATAGCCAATTTTGGCCATAAGCGAGCTTTGGAAGGTTTGGCGCAACATCTGTATGATCATCTTGGCCGTGCCCTCGGCGGTTTTAAGCGCGATGTTACCGCTGAACCCATCGGTAACGATCACATCCACGTTGCCGGACATGATATCGTTACCTTCGACATAGCCACAGAAGGTGCCAGGCAGCGGACGCTCACGCAAAATGGAGGCAGCAGTACGAACTTCGTCATGCCCCTTCATTTCTTCGACGCCGATATTTAGCAACCCGATGGATGGATTTTGAACGCCCAGAACGGCATGGCAGAAAATCCCCCCCATCAACGCGAACTGGACCAAATTCTCGGCATCGCATTCAAGATTAGCACCAAGATCGAGAACGACGCACTCGCCTTTTTGGGTCGGAAAAACCGTCGCAATCGCCGGACGATCTATGCCGGGCATGGTTTTCAGGACAAACTTGGCCATCGCCATCAGCGCGCCGGTATTGCCTGCCGAAACAACGCTACACGCCTCGCCCTTGGCAACTGCATTGATAGCCAGGCGCATGCTCGACTGCCGCCCCTGACGCAAAGCCAGAGACGGTTTCATGCAAGGCGAAATCGATTCGGACGTATGGCGCAGCTCACTTGCGCCCGCAAGCGCAGGGTAACGGCGCAGAATTGGGCTGACCTTGGATTCGTCGCCATAGATAATAAAAGACAGCTTGGGATAACGCTCAAGTGCCAAAGCGGCACCGGCGATCACCATGTCAGGGCCTTCATCACCCCCCATCGCGTCAAGTGCGATCACGGCTGAAGCAAAAGGGAGAGCTGCGATGCCACTCGTCACGGGACCTCCCGCGTCCGAAGTTTAGGAAGCCGACTTGGTCTTGACGACGGAACGCCCGTCATAATGACCGCAAGCCGCGCAAACCTGATGCTGAAGCTTGGGTTCGCCACAGTTCTTGCACTCGGCCACGCCTGTGGCTTCAAGGGCATGATGCGAGCGACGCATGTTACGGGCAGACTTCGATGTTTTTCTTTTAGGAACAGCCATTTTGAACTCACGAAAAAATAAGGCGCACCTCCGGCCTACGGTGGTTGCGCGAACAGGTTCTTTTTAAGCAAAACGCCCGCAATTGCAAGCGGAAAGAAAAGGGAGCCAAATTAACCTTAATATTCAGAAGATTGGCTTACCGAAACTATTACCGCCGCCTATGTTTTCACGTATTCCTCAAACCAACTGTCAAAGGAACATTCATATGGAAGCGATTATTTACCCACCCCGCGTAACGACAACTGAAGCAGGCCAAACCATCACGACCCGCCGTATCAGCTATGTAGGGGGCGAGAAGG
>JAQUHK010000108.1 GCA_028683655.1 Alphaproteobacteria bacterium | reverse complement strand
GGATGTGTTGAGCAAAACGGGCACGCCCGTCATAGCCTCGAAGGCTTTAAGTAACTGATAAAAATGCCCTGCATCATCTGTAACTGTTTGCACGCGTGCCGACCCATCGACATGCGTGATGGCCGGAAGCTTATCACTTAGCACCTGATGCGTGAAAAGCATGGCAGGCGACGGCAAGGGCGCACCGGAAAACCAGTCTCCCGCCTTTTCCTCCAAAACAGCTGGCGCAAAAGGCCGCCATGGTTCGCGCTGTTTGATCTTGTTGATGCGCTCCCAGTTTTCACGAAGAAGAGGACTGGCGAGTATGGAGCGATGCCCCAAGGCACGGGGGCCGACTTCACTACGCCCCTCAAACCACCCGATGATTTTCCCTTCCGCAAGCCACAGGGCAGCCTGCTTAATCGGATCGGCACAAGGATAACGCTGGAACCCACTTTCCGATATCCTGACAACTTCATGAACCGCCGTATCGTCATAGCATCGCCCTAAATAGGGCGAGACAGGCTTAGCGGACAAGGCTCTCTTCTCTGTTTTCTGGGCACAAACCAAAAGAGCCGCCCCCAACGCAAGCCCCGTATCATCACAGAAAGGCGGAATAAAAAGAGCGTCAAACCCAGCCTGCGTCGCAACAAGACTATTCGCAGGACAATTCAGTGCCGCGCCGCCGGACAAACACAAATTGCACGGAAGGCTGCCTTCACGCTGCACCGCCTCCTGAGCTTCCTTGATAACAGCCAACCCATCCCGCTCAAACAAAAGCTGGGTGCTAGCCGCCAGATCGCGCGCGAAGGGCGAGAGAACGTTCATCCCCTCCGCAATTGCGACCCCCTCATAACCGGCAGCCAAGGCGCGTTCACGAACCAGTTCAAGCCACAGAAGAACGGCCTGCTCTTCTGCCTTTACCACGCGCGCCCTATCCGCCTCCTGATAGAAAACAGGCCTGCCATAGGGCGCAAGCCCCATCAACTTCCCTGCCCCGCCAGCCGCGCCAAGCCCCATGGCATTGGCGACCCTATTATAGAGATATGGCCCCGCTCCGCTGTGACACGCCAATGGCTCCAGTGCACCGCCGCGTCCGATAAAACTATGGCTCTTCCCGCAATCAGGATCTCGCACGAGAACAAGAGCCGCCTCAAACGGTGAGCTGTAATAAGCCGCTGCCGCATGCGCCAGTGCATGGTCGACTGAAACAAGCTGTTGCCCCAAACGCGCCTGAACAACGTCCAAAGCCTCGGGCTTGTGCGAAGAAGGCACCACCGCGCAAGCCTCGACATCCCCCCAAACCAGCCCCGCTTCGCGCAACGCAGCCTCGACCTCGGCCAACTCCAGCCCGTCAGCCTGCTTGCGCCGCACGAGCCGCTCGCGCTCCAAAAGCACCAAGGGCTGCCCGTCCTTAACCAAAGCAACCGAAGCCCCGCGCCCAGTGTGTAGTCCCATAACAATCATTTTGTTTGTTTACCATATTCCATGAAACATCTTCCAGTTGCGATTAGTTAATATCATCAACCTTTGACAAGGTCCTAGCCACAGGCAATAGTGTGCCTTCAATAATGCAGAAAAGGATTATCCGATGAGCCAGAATACAGAAGCCCAAAATGACCACATGCATCTTATGATGCAAGCAACAATTGCCGGAGCCATTGACAAAGGTGGCTTGTCTTCCAACATCGTTGATCCTTATTTT
The DNA here is from genome assembly GCA_028683655.1 of Alphaproteobacteria bacterium. GTDB lineage: Bacteria > Pseudomonadota > Alphaproteobacteria > UBA9219 > UBA9219 > UBA8914. The sequence goes on along the minus strand of JAQUHK010000108.1, from coordinate 5,187 downwards.
TATCGTCTCATCCCACAATACGGTTTTGACAAAGCCTCCCTTCACGCCCTTGGCGGTGAGCAATATGCCGTAACGGGGACAGACGTCGCATTGCGCATCGGGCTACAGCCTTTTGCCAGCAAAAACGAACAAGCCCTTAAAGCCCTGTGTGCCCATAAACGCTACACCATAGGGCGCACGACTATGGCTGGTTTTCCTATGCGTTCGGCCATCGACAATGGCTCGTTCCCAATGTACGACCGAGGCCACGGGATGCTTGTTGGCTCTGACATCATTCTTCACCTCGACATTGACGGCGAGCGCAAGATTATCCAGACCCAACGCGATCTGGAGGCACCGATCTTCCCGGGCTTTTGGTCTTGTGCTGGTGGCTATGCCACGGAAAGCCCTTCACGCACAGGCATCAAAGAATTGAACGAGGAAACAGGCATCGTCCTTGATAACGGCAAGAACGAACCGCTTGCCTACCTTTTATTGCGTGCCGAAGGGCAAACAGGTCAAAGCATCCAAGAAAAAGCCCAGTCCATCGACGTCCTGCGCACCTATCTGACACGCCGCTATCCGGGCTCTTTTGATCCCCAGCGCGCCATTCAGGTCAAGGTACTGGACCTTGCCCCCGTTGCCTATAAGCATTGGCAACCTGTTCAGATCACAATCACGGATGACGGCAGAACGGTCGATACGCTGGAAGCCCTGCCTTCCCTGTCCCCCTCACGCAGTTCGCTAACCCTTTTGCGGCCCTATGCCCTGCCCAAATACGATTCAAGACATCCCGCACTTGCCGCCCTTCAAGAAGGCAAAGACTGTTTCATTGCCGATCTTGAGTTCGGGGGACGTAACATTCACCCCTTCTCGCTCCCCGAAATGGCGGCCATTCAGCAAGCCGGTAAGTATTTCGACAATGTCCTGAACTTCTTGCATCAAACACAAATGCTAAAGGGCATCACCCCCGCACGGCAGGTTCTGGCCCGCACGAATGAAGGGAAACTGGCTCCAGCCTTTTAAGTCTTGCCCCCATTGACGTGATGCGTTAGGCCATGGGGCATGACAAATCAGGTTCACCAGATGACGAGTCGCCGTGCAGACACACTTTCGGACTCGCCCTTCACCCAAGGGCTGAACGGTGCCCAGAGGCTGGCCGTCGAAGCCCTTGACGGCCCCGTTCTGGTCTTGGCGGGGGCAGGCACCGGCAAAACGCGCGTTCTGACGACCCGTTTGGCGCATCTGCTGGACACAGGCAGGGCCATGCCCGCCCAAATCATGGCGGTGACCTTCACCAACAAAGCCGCCGCCGAGATCCGCGAGCGTGTTTCTACGCTCGTTGGCCGCCCCGTGGAGGGTTGGTTTCTGGGCACCTTCCACTCACTGGCCGCCCGCCTTCTGCGCCCTCATGCCGAGCGCGTTGGACTGAAACCCTCCTTCACCATCCTGGGCACGGATGACCAGCTCCGCCTGATCAAACAGCTTTTGCAAGCCGAGAACATCGACGACAAGAAGGCCCCACCCCGCCTTGTCCTGTCCATCATCGAGCGGTGGAAGGATCGTGGCCTCCTTCCCGACGATGTGCGCGGCGACATCGGCCAAGTCGCCAACGGCAAAGCCCCCAAGCTCTACGCCCTTTATCAGGAGCGGCTGCGTGAGCTGAACGCCTGCGACTTCGGCGACCTGCTGCTCCACCACCTGACCCTGATGCGCCAGCATCCCGACATTCTGGAGCAAGTGCAAAACCGCTTTCAATACCTGCTGGTGGACGAGTACCAAGACACCAACGTCGCCCAGTATCTGTGGCTTCGTCTGATCGCCCAGAAAAGCAAAAACATCTGCGTCGTCGGCGACGAGGACCAGTCCATCTATGGATGGCGCGGGGCCGAAATCGGCAACATCCTGCGCTTCGAAGAGGACTTTCCGGGAGCCACCGTCGTCCGCCTCGAAGAAAACTACCGCTCCACCGGCAACATCCTCGGTGCGGCGGCGAAGCTTATCTCCCGCAACGAGATGCGCCTTGGCAAGACCCTGTGGACCGCCGCCGAGCAAGGCGACCCCATCGAAGTCCGCACCCTGTGGGACGGCGAGGAAGAAGCTCGCTGGGTCGCCGATGAAATCGAAGCCCTCCAGCGCAAACGCATTCCCCTTTCCTCGATCGCGATCATGGTCCGCGCCGGTTTCCAGACCCGCCAGTTCGAAGAGCGTTTCATCGCGCTCGGCATCCCCTATCGCGTGCTGGTCGGTGCCCGCTTTTATGAACGCGCCGAAATCCGCGACGCCATGGCCTATCTGCGCCTGACCGCTTCGCCCGACGACGATCTGGCGTTCGAGCGCATCATCAACCTGCCCAAGCGCGGCATCGGCCCCGCCGCGCTGCAACAGTTCCACGCCTACGCCAAAGCCCATGGTGTGCCGCTCAGTGAGGCCGCCCTGCGCCTTGCCGAAACGGACGAGCTGAAGCCCAAGATGCGCACGACGATACACAACCTGATGCAAAGCTTTGCCCGCTGGCGCGGCCTGCTCGACACCCTGCCACATGGTGAGGTCGCCCAGATCCTGCTGGACGAGTCTGGCTATACCGGCATGTGGCAAGCCGATAAATCGCCCGACGCGCCCGCCCGCCTTGAAAACCTCAAGGAACTGGTCAGCGCGATGGCCGCCTTCGACACGCTCGCCGCGTTCCTTGAGCATGTCAGCCTCGTCCTTGAAGCCACCGACAAAAGCACCGAAGCGCAAGTCAGCCTCATGACCCTGCACGGCGCAAAGGGCCTTGAGTACGACTATGTCTTCCTGCCGGGATGGGAGGAGGAACTCTTCCCCAGCCGCCTGTCCCTATCCGAAAACGGCGCGGCGGGGCTTGAGGAAGAACGCCGCCTTGCTTATGTCGGCATCACCCGTGCGCGCGTCCGCGCGTGGATCAGCCATGTTGCCAACCGTTTCGTCCATGGCAGCTGGGTCAACGCCCTGCCCTCCCGCTTTATCCGCGAGCTGCCACCCGAGCATGTCCACTGCGTCTCCACCATCGGCACCGGCGGTGCCCACCGCGCCAGTTCCTATGGCAGCTGGGAAGACAAACCCCGCGAGAAAGTCGCCCCCCTCTGGCAGCAAATCAAAGCCACCAGTCCTCGCCCCATCACGCCCCGCAACGAGCCCCCCCAGATCGAAGGCCGCGTCCGCGAAATCGCCACCCCAAAAACCAATGGAGCCTTCACCATCGGCGATCAGGTCATGCACCAAACCTTCGGCCAAGGCACCGTCCGCCGCATCGACGGTGACAAACTCGAAGTCCTGTTCCACAAAGGCGGCATCAAAAAAATCGTCGCCAGCTTCGTCACTCGTTTATAATCTGCCCGTTTTTTTGCTTCCGTCACGCCCAAAATACCTGCCAGCTTCTGCCTCGTGCGTCATTCCCGCGAAAGCGGGAATGACGCATTTTATAAAAGATAAGCCCCCTCTCAAACACGACCGCCCCAAACACAAAAAAAGGCCAGCTTCCGCTGACCTCATCCACACGCATCATCTTCACCGTCCTGCTGCCCTCAAGACGCACCACGCCGTAAGGATGTCAATACCACATCCACCCCTCTCTGTCAAGCATTATCTTCTATAAAAAGACAATTATTACCCTAACGCCGCTAAACCCTATTAACCATAGCTTTTTCTTCTCTCCCCCTTCCTGTGTGTGATAAAGGCCTTATCATACATAAATGAAGGAGATAGAGGTATGACAAGCATTCCCATATGGTTCGAGAAGATGATGGCCGTCAACACCCATCGCACTCAAGGCAAGGTACAGAACCACAAAAAATTTCAACTTGGCATCAACACCTCCAGCAACGTCACGATTGTCTTTGGCGAGTTCGGCAATCTTCCTGAAATAGACTTTGCCATAAGCTCATTCATAGGTAGTTGTGATGCCGCGAAAAACAACGCGATAACAACTGAAATCTATCAAACCAAAGGCTGCAGCTACGCGAACCATTCTTATTGGTCCAGTGCCAGTCAAGAGCGCCTAAGCAACATGACAAGTACTCTCGCACATCACATCATACACACACGGCAACGAGAAGGCGTGGCCGACTTTGCGATATCCACCGAGGCCATAACCCATTCAAACGCACCCATACAGCAAGAGGATGTCGATCGCGCCACCCTGATGTCCGTGCGCAACGCCTTCCTTGAATTGTCTAATCCCAAAATGCGTATGAGCAACGGCCTGGAGATCGTGATCCTTTGCCAACGACCGGACAAACCACCTTACAACGACAACCATTTCCAGCGGATGATCGACATAGCCAAAGAAGTCCTTGTCTATCAAATACCGCCCACCCCCAAACTTGAAGGTGCCTCTCTCGCGGCACTCAAGAAACACATTAACGCCTACCGCATTGCCTGATAAACAAAAAGAGAGAAGAACCATGCCTATTGCTTTTGATATATCGAAACCCTTGACTGGCATAAAGGTCCAAAGTGAACGAGTTTTCTCTATCGGATCCGCTCACACAGGCGTTCTTTCGTTGAGGCTTAGCGTTTATGACGACCTGTCGTGTCTGCCTGTCATCATCTCTTTGGCCCAGTTAAAGGACCAACAAAAGAGCAACGGGACACCAGCACAGCGCGTAACGTTCCGAAGCTACCATGCAGCCCCACACTTGCACGCTTTTGTTTGCCATGCCTGCACCTGCTGCGACAGAGAAAAGATATACGAACAAACCCACGAACATCACAGACAACTCATCCATTGGCAGAACAAGAAATCCACCAACGCGTTTTACATCGATTCAATTGAAGGACAGCCGCTCCCGACAGGCATAGATGAATCAAGACTTCGCCAGAGCATCTTGTCAGGTCTTGCGGCAGGTTATGCCGATCTCAGCAACCAAAGAAAGGAACCATCACGTAAAGCGATCATACGTCAGGAGCTTCCCGCTAAAGTCATCATGCTCATACGATCCGATCTCGTGGACCAAAATGGATTTGACAGGATCACGCGCGAAGTGCAACGTCACTTGACTCCGTAACGCTCCCTTCTGTTTTGCCATGCCCGCTTTAACGCTGACCATAGACCTTGAAGACCCGAGCAAGGCCTATCGCCCTGACGGGCGTTATGCGCTGATGGGGCGGCATATCCTCGACCTGTGCGAAGAGACGGGACGCAAGGCCACCTTCTTCACGGTCGGCAAGCTGGCCCGCGCCAACCCC
>JAQUHK010000013.1 GCA_028683655.1 Alphaproteobacteria bacterium | reverse complement strand
GAAGCATTAAGCATGTGGCATTTGGCATTTAGGGGGGGCGGACCCGCTAAATGCCAAATGCTTAATGCTTTTCTGGGCTTTTTCCGCTTGCTTTCAGGGGGGGCGGGCTTTACAACAGCTTTTCGCGGCGCGCAGGAGCCATAGACATGCCCTGCCGCCAGAAGAAGTAACGACGAACAAAGGAAAACAAAATGTCTAAGATGAAGACCCACAGCGGGTCCAAAAAGCGGTTCCGCGTGACCGGCTCTGGCAAGGTCAAGTGCGGCGCGGCGGGCATGCGCCACGGCATGCGCAAGCGTTCCCAGAAAATGAAGCGTGAGGCACGTCAGGGCTTGATTCTTTTCAAGGCCGACGGCGAAAACATTCGCACACATTTCTTGCGCAAATAAGGGGGACTGAACCATGGCTCGTGTAAAAAGAGGCGTGACAGCTCACGCAAGACACAAAGAAATCCTGAAGCTGGCCAAGGGCTATCGCGGCCGCGCCAGCACCTGCTTCACCGTCGCGATCGAGAAGGTCGAAAAGGCTCTTCGCTATTCGTATCGTGACCGCAAGGCGAAAAAGCGCGACATGCGTTCGCTGTGGATCGTCCGTATCAATGCGGGCGTGCGCGAACAAGGCCTGACCTATGCTCGATTTATGAACGGGCTCAAACGGCTGGGCATCGAGCTGGATCGCAAGCAGCTTTCGGAACTCGCCGCGACTGAGCCCTCCGCCTTCAAAGCGCTGGTCGATCAGGCGAAGGCAGAACTTGAGAAAGCGGCCTAAGGTTACAGGTCACTGAGAAAAAATTGTCAGGCAACTGACACACTTGCGGAAGTCTCGCCAAACGGGGGGGCTTCCGTTTTTGTTTTAAGAGGTAAAAATCCATGTCGGAAACAGAACTCACATCCCTGCAAAGCGAGCTTTTGACTGCGATTGAAGCAGCAAGCGACGGCGCGGCCCTTGAGGCTCTGCGCGTCGAAGCGTTGGGCAAGAAGGGCAAGCTGACCGAGATGATGAAGACTCTTGGCAAGCTTGATCCCGACGCGCGTAAGGCGATGGGCGCAGCCCTTAATGCGGCCAAGGATGCCGTGAGCGTCGCCATCGAAGCGAAGCAGAAGGTGCTGGCCGCCGCCGCGCTTTCCGAGCGTTTGGAGAAAGAGCGCATTGATGTGACGCTCTCGCCGCGCCCAATGGGTGAGGGGCGCATTCACCCGATCACGCAAACGACGGACGAGATTGTCACGATCTTCGCCGCGATGGGCTTTGCAACTGCCAAAGGACCTGATATTGACACGGATTGGAACAGTTTTACGGCTCTCAATATGCCTGCAAACCATCCTGCGCGTCAGATGCAAGATTCGTTTTACATGCCCGATGTTTCCGATGGTCTTTCATCAACAGAAAAACGCGTATTGCGGCCACACACATCTTCGGTGCAAATCCGCACGATGATGGGGCAAAAGCCGCCGATCCGTATCATTGCGCCCGGACGCACGTTCCGCTGTGACTATGACATGACCCACACGCCGATGTTCCATCAGTTCGAAGGGCTGGTGATCGACGAGAAAACGAACATGGGTCATTTGAAGGGCTGCTTGCTGGATTTCCTGCGGGCGTTTTTCGGGATCGACGATTTGCCGCTGCGTTTCAGGCCTAGCTATTTCCCGTTCACGGAGCCAAGCGCGGAAGTGGACATCGGCTGCTCGCGCAAGGGTGGGGAGCTGAAGCTCGGCAACTATGGCGACTGGCTGGAAATTGGCGGCTGTGGCATGGTCAACAGCAACGTGCTGCGCAACTGTGGTATTGATCCAGACGTGTATCAGGGCTTTGCTTTCGGTACGGGGATTGAACGTCTGGCGATGCTGAAATATGGCATTCCTGATCTGCGTACTTTCTTTGAAGCCGATATGCGCTGGCTTAAGCATTATGGCTTTGTGCCCCTCGACATTCCCAATCCGGCGATGGCGGGATAAGGGAAGAGAGCATTTGGCATCTGGCATTTAGCATTTGGGGGAACGACAATGAAATTTCATGATCCCTTATCACCCTCCCCTTGCGGGAGGGTCGAAATTGCGCAGCAATTTCGGGGAGGGGTAAAATCCTGCACGTGCCCCCCTAACCCCTCCCCGAAAAATCCATCCCCTGCGGGGCTTGCTTTTTCGACCCTCCCGCAAGGGGAGGGTGATAGAGGGATGAAATGACTTTCGCCACACATAAAAATGGCAAGGGAATCGTTTCACGCGCGAAGGGGCTTCGAAAGTCTGGGAGCTTGGTCGAACGTCTTTTATGGAAGGCGTTGCGTACATCGCCGGAGCAGGAGCAAATCAAGTTTCGGTATCAGCACCCGCTTTCGTGTTATGTTGTGGATTTTGTTTGTTTATCGGCCAAAGTTGTGGTTGAGCTTGATGGGGATTCTCATGATGTCAGTCCGCAGGCGGATGCTGAACGACAAAGAGTTATAGAAGGTCTTGGATATAAGGTTTTGCGTTACAGCAACAGGGACGTGATGAGCAATGGTGTTGAGATAGCAGGGCAGGTAAGGTTGGTAGCAAAAGAACGGCTTAAGCTTTTGCAGCAGCAGACCCCTCCCCGAAAAAGCGTTGCTTTTTCGACCCTCCCGCAAGGGGAGGGTGATGATGGACAGACGGAAACAGGAGAAGAGAAATGAAATTCACGCTTTCGTGGCTTAAGGATCATCTGGACACTGACGCGACGCTTGAGGTGCTTAGTGAGAAGCTGACCGCTATCGGGCTTGAGGTTGAGGGGCTTGAGGATCGCGCGTCGGCTCTTGCGCCGTTCAAGGTGGCGCGGATCATCACAGCGGAAAAGCATCCCGATGCCGATCGCCTGAAGGTCTGCACCGTCGATACAGGCAGTGAGACGATTCAGGTCGTGTGCGGCGCGCCCAATGCGCGGGCGGGGCTGCGCACCGTTCTGGCTCGTCCGAATGATGTGATCCCGTCAACGGGCGAGGCGCTCAAGCTTGGCAAAATTCGCGGGATGGAATCGCAAGGCATGATGTGTTCGGGCGCGGAGTTGTGCCTTGATACGGATGCGGCGGGGATTATGGAGCTGCCCGACGATGCGCCCATCGGCGCGAAGCTGGTGGATGTGATGGACGTGGCCGATCCTGTGATCGAGATCAACCTCACGCCCAACCGCGCCGATTGCGCGGGCGTGCGCGGCATTGCGCGTGATTTGGCGGCGGCGGGGCTGGGAACGCTGAGGCCCATGAAGATCAGCGTGCCGGAAGGGACGGAGAAATGCGGCGTTGCCGTGTCGCTGGATTTTCCCGAAGAGCAAAAGCATCATTGCCCGCTTTTTGTGGGACGCACGATCCGCAACATCAAGAATGGGCCAAGCCCCGCTTGGCTGCAAACGCGGCTTCGGGCGATTGGCCTTAGGCCTATTTCTGCGCTGGTCGATATTACAAATTATATCACCTTCGATTGCGGGCGGCCTTTGCATGTGTTCGATAGTGCGAAGATCAAGGGCGGCTTGTGGGTGCGCCCCGCCAAGGGCGGCGAGACTTTCCGCGCCTTGAACGACAAGGATTACACGCTTGAAGCGGGCATGACGGCGATTGGCGATGAGACGGGATTCCTGTCACTGGCGGGGCTTGTGGGCGGCGAGACATCGGGCTGTGAGGTCGAGACAAAAGACGTGTTCATTGAGTCCGCCTATTTCGATCCGTCGCGCACGGCGCAAACAGGCCGCGCTTTGGGCGTGACCTCTGATGCGCGCTATCGCTTTGAGCGCGGCGTTGATCCTGCGTTTGTGCAGGATGGCGCAGACCTTGCGGCGCAGATGATCCTTGATCTGTGCGGCACAAGCGAAACGGTCGTCAGTGAGCGTCTGGTTGTCGGTGCGGTGCCGTCGGTTGTGAAGACGGTGGCCTATAACCCCGCCAAGATGGCTTCGTTCATTGGCGTGGATGTGGCGGCGGATGAGCAGGAAGCGATTTTGGCCAAGCTCGGTTTCGCGGTTGAGAAAAAGAGCGCGAACGCGTGGACGATCACGCCGCCGTCATGGCGCGGCGATGTGGAAGGCGCACCCGACATTACGGAGGAGATTATCCGCATCAAAGGGTTTGAGCATATTCCCGCGACCTCGATGCCGCGTGAGGATGTGATGACGCCCTGTGCGCTTGATCTGCTCGATCGTCGCGCCGGACAGGCGAAACGCGCTTTCGCCGCGCAAGGGTTGATGGAAGCCGTGACATGGTCTTTTATGTCCTCGTCGGTGGCGCAGGCGTTTGAGCCTGTGAAGGATGAGCTGCGTTTGCTTAATCCGATCAGCGCGGATCTTGACGTGATGCGCTCGTCCATCGTTGGCAATTTGGTGCAAGCGGCGCGTCGCAATGCGGATCGTGGATTCGGCGATGTGGCGTTGTTCGAAGTCGGCCCGACCTATCGCAACCAGACGCCAGAGGGACAGGTGCTTGTCGCCACCGCGCTTCGCGCCGGACAGACGCCGCGCCACTGGGCGGAAAAGGCGCGCGCCGTCGATGCCTATGACGCCAAGGCCGATGCGCTGGCCGCGCTGGCGGCGGCGGGGGCTCCCATGGCCTCGATCCAGATTGGTGCAGGTGATGTGCCCGCTTGGTATCATCCCGGTCGCAGTGGCTCGCTTCGTTTGGGGCCTGTGCTGCTGGGTTATTTTGGTGAGCTGCATCCCGCCGTGCTGCAAGCGTGCGATGCGCAAGGTCCGATGGTGGCGTGCGAGCTTTATCTGGCCGCCATCCCCGCGCCGCGCAAGAGCGGCACGGCTCGGCCTCTTTTGAAGCTGGAGGCGTTGCAGCCCGTCAGCCGTGATTTTGCGTTCCTGCTCGATCAAAATGTCGAGGCCGACAAGATGATCGCCGCGATCAAGAAGGCCGACAAAGCCCTGATCCGCGAGGTCGCGATCTTCGATGTTTATACGGGCAAGGGCGTTGCGGACGGCAAGAAATCTGTCGCGCTGTCGGTCACGATGCAGCCGACGGACCACACGCTGACCGACGCCGAGCTTGAAGGCCTCACGGCCAAGATAGCGGGAGCCGTCGAAAAGGCCACGGGTGGTGTGCTGCGGGGGTAATAAAAAAGGGCGGGAGTGATCCCGCCCTTTTTTGCTCGGTGATCTCTTGTTACCCACCACTTCCGAATAAAAGTCCTTGGACGGGCACACAGCGACGGCCATCGTTTGGCATTTTGTTGGGGTTGTTGGCGAAGTGTTTAGTTGTTCTGATCTGTGATTCGGTTGAGGTGATCTCATAGGGGAGGACTTCAGCCAAATTCCTGAAATTTCCAGAGGCTCCGCCATGGGCCAAGATAACGGATGCGACGCTCACTTGATGCGGGAAGAAAAGAATTCGATCATCTTCTGATTGACGTAGTTTCATTTCGCCAAGAAATGGATTGAGTAAGTGCTGTCCGCCTTGATTGAAATGTTTGGCGACCTCGCGCGTGGCACGATGGAATTGCTCCTGAAGTTGAGTGAGGCGCAGTGACGTAAATACGCCATCTTTTGTCACTTTCTCGCGATAAAGGATGGCCGTTGCGGCTAGCATTCGTCCTAAAGAATGGGCGGCAGAGGCAGGGTTGACTTTGGTTGCATGGGGGGCAAGTTTAACGGTGCCGTCAATCAAGTCTGCTCGCATTATTTCTTTGAAGGTAGATTCCTGATCGTCAGGAATAAAGGCAAGCGGCCTTTCAAGTACGTCCTCAAGTTCGTCTATGTAAAGGGTTTCATAGCCTTTTAGGGCAATATCGGCCATGCCGTTAGATGTAAGCTCTTCGGCCAGTGTGCCCATTTTTGATAAATTCTGACGATTCAGATTGAGGAACTCGGCATCGTTGTCTTCATATATTTCCGCTTCCTCGTGAAGGCGCTCAAGCATGGCTCTGACGGCTAGTTGCCCCTCTTGGCGAGCTCGATTTTCCTCAATCATGCGTTGTTTCCTTATCGCAAATAATGATGATGGAAAGGAAATAACATGAGAGAGAATGCGGATGAACTTAAACCTATGGTTAACGCACAAAAAGGGCGGGAGAACCCGCCCTTTTTTCACGCCTTCCCAAGAAGAAGAGGGGTGTCAGGCGGGGGGTTTGGGGGCACCTTGGGCCAATTGGCTTCGTGCCCGGCTTGGTCGGACCGCTCCGCTCATAGTTGGGCCAGATTTGGCGGCACCATCGGGTTGTGCTGGTCGTGCGAATTGGGTGTTGGGGTCGCCTAGTGAAAAGCTTCTGGCTCCTACGATGTCTCTCAGGCTAACCATGGCATTTCTCCCCGATAAATAAAGGAATCTCTTTAAAATCAAATGTAAGGCGTATCATAACGCAAAAAAGTTAGGATCGCGTTGAGAATGGTTGCAATTTGAGACAATTATGAAGTTCTTTACTTTGTGTGTGTTAGGGAAGCAAAGGGAGAGTCTATGGTTAGATGTCTCTCTCGTCTTTCCGGACAAGCACTGAAGCCCATCAGGGCTGAGGTGCGCAGATCCGGAATCCAGCGACTGTTTCAGAGATCGACTGGGTTCCGGATTAAACTTTCTTTCGCCGCTTATGATGCGACTGCTCTGCGCGACGCGCAACCGCGACTGCATCAAGCGTCGAAGAGAAAGCTTCTCCGGAAAGACGAGGAGGGTTCCCTTGAAAACAAGAGTTGTTTGTTGATGTATTTCCCCTCCACAGAAGGATGAAGCCATGTTGGATGTTTTGTGGTGGCACTGGGCCGTTTTAGGGTTTGGGTGCCTTTTGGCGGAGCTGATGCTTCCCGCTTTTATTCTCGTTTGGTTTGGTCTTGCCGCGTTTGTGGTGACGGCTGTTGTTTTGCTTGCGCCGGATATGCCTTTAAGTGGGCAGATTTTGTTGTGGACGCTGGGCTCGCTCGGCATGATGTTTGCTTGGTTCCGCGTTTTCAAGAAAGGCGATCACAAGAGCATGATCGGGCGTTCGTCAGCCAATCTTGTTGGCGAGACGGGCATGATTGCCGAGGCTGTCGCACCGTTCAAGCAAGGCAAGGTCCGTTTTCAAAAACCGATGGTCGGCTCGGACATCTGGGCTTGTATGGCGGATGAGGAAATTGCTGCTGGCACGCGTGTGCGCGTCCAAAGCGTCGAGGGTAACACTGTCTTTGTCAAAAAACTGGAGGGTTAAATCATGAGTCCATCTCTCATCGTTGTCTTAGTCGCTTTCTTCTTTGTCGTTATGACTCTTTACAAAGGCATCCGTATCGTGCCGCAAGGCGAGGAGTGGATCATCGAACGGCTCGGCAAATATAACGAAACTTTTATGCCCGGCTTGAACTTGATGATCCCCTATATCGACAATGTCTCGCAAAAGGTCGTGACCAAAGACGTTTTGCTTGATGTGCAAGAGCAGGAAGTCATCACCAAAGATAATGCCGTGATCCTGACCAACGCTATTGCGTTTGTGAAGGTGACCGATCCCGTTAAGGCCGTGTATGGCGTTGTCGATTTTTCTGACGCAATCCGTTATTTGATTATGACGACGCTGCGCTCGATCGTTGGCGAGATGGAGCTGGATCAGGCTTTGTCTTCGCGTGACCAGATCAAGGCGCGGCTGCGCGAGTCGATTGCCGACGAAGTTCTGGATTGGGGGCTGACGGTTCGCTCGGTCGAGATTCAGGACATTAAGCCTTCGCCAACCATGCAAAGGGCTATGGAATTGCAAGCTTCTGCCGAACGTGAACGTAAGGCGACCGTGACGAAAGCCGAAGGCGACAAGCAGGCTGCGATTTTACAGGCCGAAGCCCGCCTTGAATCCTCTCGCCGTGATGCCGAAGCGCAGATCCTTCTGGCCGATGCCTCCGCGCAGGCGATTGACAAGGTGATGAAGGCCTCTGCCGGAGCCGATACGTCGCTCGCCTATTTACTCGGCGAAAAATATATCAAGGCGATGACGCAAATGGCGTCCTCGCAAAACAGCAAGATGGTGGTGCTGCCTGCCGACATTCAGGAAACGGTGCGTGGCCTGATGGGCAAGGTGCGCGGCGTCGTATAGATCGTTCCACAATCAATATAAAAAAAGGGGGGAGGCTTCTCTCCCCTTTTTTTGTGGTCGAGAGGTTGCTGGTTTTCCATGTATCGACTTTCATCCTGCGCGGGTATTCACCGACAAAGATTGGTGGAAAATTAACCATGGAAATGATACAGGGGGGGCTCCACCTTTGGCTTCAACAGAAAACAGGATAGACAATGATGAAATTCGGCATGATTAAATCCGTATTGGCTCTTTGCGTTTTGGCGGTTGGGCTTGCAAGTCCCGCCATAGCCGCAGACCGTGGCAGCAAGGATGAAGCAAAGGCTTTGGTTGAAAAGGCCGCTGCCTATTTGCGCGAAAATGGCAAGGACAAGGCTGTTGCCGAATTCAATAAGGCAGATGGTCTTTTTATTGATCGCGACTTGTATATTTTCGCGATGAGCATGGATGGTATTCGTCTGGCCCATGGCAAGAACCAGAAGCTGGTCGGCTTGTCGATTGAAGATTTTAAGGATGTCGATGACAAGCCTTACGGCAAGGAGATCATGGATCTTGGCCGTGGTGCGGGATCGGGCTGGGTTGATTACAAGTTCACCGATCCGATGAGCAAGAAAATCGCGGAAAAGACATCTTACGTTCTGCGCGAAGGCGATGTCGTGATTGCGGCAGGTGCTTACAAGTAAAGACCCTTTGCGGGCCGGCCTTTTGCGCTGGCCCGCCTTTTCTTAGGTCGTCGTTCGTTGTTTTCTGGAGTTTGCCATGTCCGTCAAATGCCGTTTGCCCTTTCGCTGGAAGCTGATTGTCGCTCCCTCCATCGCCATCGGCTTCGTGATTATTCTTTCGCTTCTGGCGTGGCAGTCGATCAAGGGGCAACAGCACGCGCTGACAAGCATTGTTGAAGTGAGTTTTGTCGAAAGGGAAGAGGCGGCCGAGCTTGTTAAGGCCGTTAAAGATGTTGATGCGAGCTTGCTGGGGTTGCTCACGCTGCAAATGGCTGGGGCGAGTGACGAGAAAGTCGCAGCCTCCACGGGCGTTACGCAAGCCAAGCTTAAGGCAATGAATGAGCAAATAGCCGTTTTGGACAAGCTGGCATCGCTTGAGCATGATGAAAGCCTGAGGGTCGCCAAAGAGCAGATTCAGGCCTATGCCAAACTTGCCGAGCGCGTCTTGTCGATGTCGGGTATCGACCAGAATGCCGCTTTGACGATGAAAATATCCAAGAACGATGTGTATGCGAAGGCTCTTGGCCTTCTTGATGTTTTCGAGGCGAAGGGCAAGGAGAGGGTTAGCGCGGTTTATGAACGCGCGCGCCAAGATGCGGGCAGGACAGAGCGTTTCTTTCTGATGATCTTTGTCGCCGCCTTGAGCGTTTCTTTGCTGATTACCGCGTTTCTGTCGTCGTCGCTTGGGCGGGCCATGAATGCTTTGGCTTGCGCCATGATCCAGCTTTCGCAGGGCGATCATCAGGTTGACGTCCCTTATACCGATCAAAAAGATGAAATCGGCACAATGGCGCGGTCGCTGGAGGTTTTCAAAAAGAACGCGATTGAGATGGCGCATATGCGCACGGCGCAAGAAGAACAGCGTCAGCAGGCCGAAGAGGAAAAGCGCAATGTGATGCTTCAGCTAGCCGATAGTTTTGATGCGGAAATCAGCGGCGCTGTTCATGATGTGTCGTCTTCATCCTCTGCGCTTCAGGCCAACGCGGCCAATTTGTCTTCAACCGCGTTCGAGACGAAAACAAAGTCCCAGAAGGTCAAGGAGTCCACGCGCATTGCGGCGGAAAATATATCGGCGGCTTCGGCGGCGGCGGAAGAGCTGGCTTCTTCGATTCACGAAATCAGTCGTCAGGTCGAGCAGTCGGCTCAAGTGACCCAAGAGGCCGTTGGCGAGGTCGAGGCGACCAACAAATCGATTGGCGGGCTGGCTTCGGCGACCGACAAGATCGGCTCGGTGGTCCAATTGATTCAGGAAATCGCGGCGCAGACAAACTTGCTGGCGTTAAACGCGACGATTGAAGCAGCGCGCGCGGGTGAGGCGGGGAAGGGGTTCGCGGTTGTGGCCTCGGAGGTCAAGACGCTGGCCAATCAAACGGCGAAGGCAACCGAAGAAATCACCGCGCAGATAGCGCAGGTTCAAAAGGGCACCTCCGACTCGGTTCATGCGATGGACGCCGTTGGAAACACGATTGCGCGGTTGAATGAGATCGCTTCAACCATTGCGACGGCGATTGAACAGCAGAGCTTGGCGACGCGCGAAATCTCGAACAGCGTTCTGCGGGCCTCGGACGGCACCCGCAGCGTTGTGGAAGCTATTCAGGACGTCGAACATGCTGCTGTTCAGACCGAGGCTTCTTCAACCGATATGCTGGAAGCCTCCACCTCGCTGTCTGGCGATGCCGCCAAGCTTAAGACCTTGATCACGGCTTTTCTGGCCAAGGTCAGGGGGTAGGGGCTTGGTTAATGTGTCTTTCGCATCTTTTGCTTTCTGACTAAGGCCCAAAAGGCTATGATCCCCTCGTTTTCAGGAAAGGGGTTCGGGCGTGCTGGTTTTGGGGATTGAGACAAGTTGCGATGAGACGGCGGTCGGTATTGTGCAAGAAGCGGGCACAGGCGAGGCGCGTATTCGCGCCAATGTTGTCGCCACACAGTTTGAGGAGCATAAACCCTATGGCGGCGTGGTGCCCGAAATTGCGGCGCGCGCGCATCTGGATAAAATCGATGATTTGGTGCGCAGGGCCCTTGCGGAAGCTGGCGTAACGCTGGACGATATGGATGCTATCGCTGCGACATGTGGGCCCGGTTTGATTGGCGGCGTGATGGTCGGCGCGATGACGGGCAAGGCTCTGGCGGCGGTTTCAGGCAAGCCTTTTGTTGCTGTCAATCATCTGGAGGCCCATGCGCTGACGGCGCGGCTGACGAACGACGTTCCTTTTCCTTATTTGCTTTTGCTTGTCTCTGGCGGGCATACGCAGCTTTTGCTGGTCGAAGGCGTGGGGGATTACACTTGCCTTGGTACGACACTGGACGATGCGGTGGGCGAGTGCTTTGACAAAGCGGCGAAGCTTGTGGGGCTTGGCTATCCCGGTGGGCCGCTGGTCGAGAAAGCGGCGGTTGGTGGCAATCCTGCGGCTTGCGATTTGCCGCGCCCGATGATGGGGCGTGCGGGTTGTGATTTCTCCTTCTCTGGTTTGAAGACGGCGGTGCGACTGGCCGTGATGGCACAGCCCCAGCCGCTTGATCCGACCTTTGTTGCCGATATGGCTGCCTCGTTGCAGCATGCGATTGCCGAGATTCTGGCCGACCGTGCAGGACAGGCGTTTAAGCAGTTAGAGAGGGATGGCAAGAAGCCCTCCGCGCTGGTTGTTGGTGGCGGTGTCGCGGCGAACAGCGCGATCCGCAGCGGGTTGACTGCGTTGGCCGCGACCTATGGCGTGCCGTTCGTTGCGCCACCTGTAGCTCTTTGCACCGATAATGGCGTGATGATAGCTTGGGCGGGGTTGGAGCGATTCAGGTTGGGGCTGACCGACGGGCTGGATTTTAAGGCGCGTCCTCGCTGGCCCTTGGCAGAGATGAAGGAAAGATAACCCAAATTATGGGGTGTGTTGGTCCTTATATATCTCTCCCCCCTGGCGGGGGAGAAAGCAAAATCTTAGGCTTACGAAGTAAGTCTTAGATTTTGCAAGAGTGGGGGTAGAAATCAGCAGTGTCTTACCCCCTCACCGGTAAAAACTATGGACTTAGCTTTCGCTAAGCCCAAGTTTTTCCATCCTCTCCCGCCAAGGGGAGAGGAACAGAAGCGCATAACTCAAGTTAAGATTAAAAAGGCAAGGACAGGATGACGGACGGGATGACGGATTATCAGCATTTTGGTGTGATCGGTGCGGGTGCATGGGGCACAGCTTTGGCGCAGGCCCTTGCGGTGGCTGGGCGGCGCGTGACTTTATGGGCAAGGGAAGATGAGGTTGCTTTGGCGGTGAATGAAAGCCGCGAGAATGCGACCTATCTGCCATCTGTCAAATTGCATGAAGCGATTACGGCGACAACGGATTTGACGGCGATGAAAGCATGCGACGCATGGCTTCTTGTCACGCCAGTTCAGCATAGCCGCGCGATTTGTGCCAAGTTGGCAGAGATCGGGGCTGCGCCTTCCATTCCTGTATTGCTTTGCTGTAAGGGGATTGAGACGGCGAGCCTGTCTTTCCCTTCCGACTTTGCGCGAGAGACGCTGCCCTCGCATCCTGTTGGGGTGCTCTCCGGCCCCAGTTTTGCCATTGAGGTGGCGCGGGGCCAACCTACGGCTCTGACGCTGGCTTGCGCGGATGAGGCTCTGGCGATGGCCCTGTGTCAGTCGATTTCTTCGCCTGCCTTCCGGCCCTATGCCAGCACGGATGTGCTGGGGGCCCAGATTGGTGGCGCGATCAAGAATGTGATGGCTGTGGCCACGGGCATTGCGGCAGGCTGTGGCATGGGGGAGAACGCCAGCGCCGCTCTGATTACAAGGGGGCTTGCCGAGATGATGAGGCTGGGCCTCGCCTTGGGGGCGCAGCGTGAGACGCTGATGGGGCTCTCTGGCCTTGGGGACCTTGTTTTGACCTGCTCCAGCACCCAGTCGCGCAATATGTCTTTGGGCGTGGCCTTGGGGCAGGGGCGCAAGCTGGCCGACATTCTGGGCGAGCGCAAAAGCGTGGCCGAGGGCGTGCCCACAACGGCCGCCGCCGCCCGACTTGCTGCACAAAAAGGCGTCGATATGCCCATCGTCGGTGCGGTGGACGCTATCTTGAACCAAGGCGCAAATGTCCGCGACGTGATCGCCGCGCTTCTGGGACGGCCCTTGAAGGCGGAGGGGGAGTAGGATTTTTGTTGCCTTATTGTATCCAATAGGATACAATGCACAGAATGTACACTTTAATTCAATCATCCGTTTTCAGACTTGGCTGATGGGGCTAGCCGATCAGAAAGCCAAGGCGCGAATCGTTGCGCGGTTGAAAAGTGCAATGCTTGGTAATTTGGGGGATTGCAAGCCGGTTGGGTCTGGCGTGTCCGAGATGCGGATACATGTGGGGGCCGGTTACCGTGTTTATTATATGCGGCAGGGAAAAACGATCTATGTTTTGTTGATGGGAGGAAATAAGGCGACCCAGAAAAAGGACATTGAGCTTGCCGTCAAGATGTCTCAAACCTATCGGGAGGACAGTTTATGAAAACGACAAAAAAAACGAAAACGTCCTATACGCTTTTTGATGCGGCTGCCTATCTTGATAATGAAGAGGCCATTGCCGAATATCTGACAGCTGCTGCGGAAGATCCAAACTCTGACGTTTTTCTCTCTGCTTTGGGGGATGTTGCCAAGGCAAGAGGTATGGCTCAAATTGCTGAACGAGCGGGCGTGGGGCGTGAGAGTTTATACAAAGCCTTAGGCGGCGGCGCGAAGCCGCGCTATGAAACCATCAACGCCGTCTTGCATGCCTTGGGGGTCAAGTTCGCCATCGCGCCGACATCCGCACCTTGAGGTTAGGTCTTTCCTTTACTCCCCCTGCTTCGCCCACCAGCTTTCGAGGATGGGGCCGTAGATGGGGGTGGTTGTGGGGTGACCCAGACGGGTGGTCCAAGAGGCAACCTGATCCACGCCGAGGTGATAAAAGGGCACGGTATAGTTCCCCTCCATCAGGACGCGGTCGAGGGCGCGGGTGGTCGCGACTAGCTCTTCGCGGGATTGCGTGGCCGGAATGGCGGCGGCGAGCGCGTCCACGATGGGATCGCAAATGCCTGCGTAATTGCGACTTCCTTTTTGTTTGGCTGCCGCGCAGCTCCAGAAGAAGAGTTGCTCGTTGCCCGGAGAAAGCGAATTGAACCAGCGACCTGTCGTCACGTCATAATCAAAGCTGTTAAGGCGGGCTTGATATTGCGCGCTGTCCACCGTGCGGATGCGGGCGGTGATGCCAAGGCGTTTAAGGTCTCGCGACCATTCCAGAGCGACTTTTTCTTCCGCCGGATCGGAAAGCATAACCTCGAAAGAGACGGGCTCGTTTTGGGGTGAGAACAAACGCTCGTTCTTCAGGCGATAGCCTGCCGTTTCCAAAAGCGTGGCGGCTTTAAGCAGTGCCTCGCGTCGTGCCGCTTCGGTGCCATCGGTCGGCATCGGCGTGACGCTTTCAGTAAAGAAAGACAACGGTAGCCTATCTTTATATTTCTCAAGGATTGTTTTGACGTCGCCCTCCGCTGGACCGGCTCCGGCGGCGAGTTCCGCGTTGGGGAAAAAGCTTTCCGTCCGCTTGTAAAGGCCCTGAAACAGCGTTCGGTTGATCCAGCCGAAATCGAAGGCAAGGTTCATGGCTTTGCGCAAAGCCTTGTCTTGAAAGAGCGGGCGGCGGGTGTTGAGGATCAGGCCCGTCGCGGCCTCGGTACGGGCGTGGGCAAAACGCTCCAGCTTGATGCGTCCATCCGTGACGGCGTGGCCGTTATAGGCCTTGGCCCATTTCTTCGGGTCGGCCTCGCGGCGCAGGTCGAAGGCTCCGGCCTTGAAGGCTTGAAGGGCGATGCTGTCATCGCGGTAGTAGTCGATCCTGACCTCGCCAAAATTATTCATGCCCTTCTGGACGGGAAGGTCCTTGCCCCAATAGGAGGGATCGCGGGTCAGGGTTAGGCTGCGCCCCGCCTCGACCTTGGTAATTTTATAGGGGCCACTCGCGACAGGCGGGCGCAGGGTCGTCTGGTTGAAATCCCGATCCTTCCAGTCATGCTCTGGCAAAAGTGGCATCAGCCCCATGATGAGCGGCATCTCGCGATCCCATGAACCATCTGGGTTGGGCTTGAAGGTAAAGCGGATATGGCTGGCGTCCAGCTTCTCCGCCTTCTCGACTTTTTTGTAATAGGTGCGGTGGTTTGGCCGCCCTTTCTCGCGCAGCGTGTTAAACGAAAAAAGCACATCGTCAGCCGTCAAGGGAACGCCGTCGTTCCAGTGCGCACGCGGGTCGAGGGTGAAGATCACCCATGAACGGTCGGGCGGGACTTCTACTTTTTGCGCGATCAGGCCATAGAGCGAGAAGGGCTCGTCCCAGCTTCGCGCCATCAGGCTTTCATAGACGGCTGCCGAGGAAAAAAGGCTGAAGGCCGGAGCTTGTGGCACACTGCCGCGTACGATAAAGGGGTTCAGGCTGTCAAAGCTTCCCACCACGCCAAGGCGGAGCTTGCCGCCCTGTGGCGCATCGGGGTTGACATAGGCGAAATGATCGAAGCCCTCGCCATATTTCGGTGTGCCCGTCATGGCGATGGCCGTTTGTGAGCCAGAGGCCTGTTCTTGCGCGTAGGCTCTCCATGGATAGGTGCTCAAAGCCAAACAGAGCAGAGCTATTGGTTGCCATTTGCTCATGGCACCGTGCAATGGGAGTCGGCGGACCCCGTCGGGCGGGTGATAAAGATGACCATCTTTTGCGAATTGCTGGTCGGGTCATAGCTCAGTTCCTGACTTGTGAACTTGGCCGCGACTTTCTTCAGGCCCTCGATGTCTCCGGGATTGCGCTTGCCGTTTGTGGGGGCCGTCCAGATGCACCGCCCGCCGGATTCGCCCGCGTTCATGTACTTCCATGCGTTGAAGCCTTTGGTCGGCGGCGGCAAGGAGGCCAGACGCGGGCCGGTCCACAGGCTTTGTTCGGCCCCGCCGCTGGTCAGCGGATCGTTGGGGCAGGTCATGTCGGCGGCCAAAGAACCATTGGTCTGGTCCGAGCAGGGATAGGGATCGTTGCCGCACGCTCCCGAGCCGTTATTCACGCCGTTGACGATATATTGCATATAGCATTCGTTGACCTTGGCGCGGATCAGGTTAGCTTGGCCGCCAACATCGGCCACAACGCGGTCGGCCACGCCCGCCGATCCAAAGCCGCCGCTGCCGCCCGCCGCCATCACGGTTGCAATCACGCCCAGCACACCCAGAATGAAGAGGATTGGGCCGATCGCGATACCGGCATCGGAAGGAAGGCGGCGTGGAGCCATGGCGGGATTACTCCTGCTGATAAAGTTGGTAACGGAACTGAAGCCCCGCCTCAACTGTATGGTTGTGCGGTTCATAGCCGCACCCATAGTAATAGGTTCCGGCGGCGCACGCTATCTCGGATTGGTTGATGTTCCAGTAATTCAGGAAGGGGCCGAAAGACCAGTTGCCTGTTTTATACATAACATCCCCGTGTACGCCATAGCCGCCTTTTTGGGGGTTATGCAGATCGGGATAGCCCGGGGTCGTGCTGAGCAAACTGTCCTGCCATCCGCGCAACAGCGGATCGAACTCGGCGGTCACGGACAGGATGTCGCCGTTCGGGAACATCATGCGCGGCTGGAGGCCGATGGGCGCGAAAAGATACTGGCTGCGCCGGACATAGCCCCACGCGCCGGTTGACGTATCGCCGCGCCCGTCATTGTTCAGATAGCGATAGCCGATGCCGATATAGGGCGAAAGAGCAAAGCTGTTCCAGATCAGATCGCGGCCAATCGTGGCGCGGACTTCGGCGATATGATTGGGTTCGTCCTCGCTGGTTCCACTGCCTTTATAGTCAACCTGACCAAAGCTTAAACGGGCATCGCCGCGCACGAACCAGCCGTCGCCAAACGCAGCCTGCCCCACAACATTCACACCGACTTCCTCGCCTTCGGTCAGAACGCCGAGCGATGTTTCTTCGTAGTGATAGGCCGAGCCTTGAAGGCCAGCTTCAACGCTTGTGGGGGTTTCCAGTTTCTGGCGACGTGTTTTGGGAATCACGGCATCTTGCGCGCGGGGAGGGTTGCGCCAATCATCCTGAACAACGGGTAGTGGTGGTGGCAAGTCTTGCGGCACTTCCGGCTCATGGCCTGCGGCGTAAGGTTCGTTTGTGACCGTCAGGGCCGGATAGGGTTCGGTTGATGCCGTAGCTTGTGGCTGCGCTTGCGGGAGGGAGATCGCATAGGGTTCTGTCGAGAGGGTTGAAGCGGCGGAGGGCGGCGGCGCGAAAAAGTCGCGCTGTTGTATGGGGCGAGGACCTTGGCCGGGTTGAAACTCCCACTGGGTGCGAATCGTCGTGCGGATGTCGCGGGCCGTGACGCTGGCCTGCACAGAAGGGGCCATAAGACTGAAGGCCGCGAGGCAACAACTCAAGACGAGGGGAGAACGGAAGGACATGGGGGCCTCTTTGTTGAGAGCTTTCAATTAACCTGCTGATCCACCAGAGCACAATGGACAAAACGACTAGTATGAACTAGATTTACCCTATAACACCGTGCAATTCTTAACAAGAGGTTACTCCATGAGCCTGACCAAGCGCGTACGCGATATTCTCGACAAATATGAAGGCGAAACCGCCGGAACCAAGGCCAATCTGGCTCGTATGCTGATGGCTGGCCGTTTGAGCGGCACGGGCAAGATGGTGATCCTGCCCGTCGATCAGGGGTTCGAGCATGGCCCCGCACGCAGCTTTGCGATGAATCCTCCCGCCTATGATCCGCACTATCACTACAAACTGGCGATTGATGCGGGGCTGAACGCCTATGCTGCGCCGCTGGGGCCTTTGGCTGCCGGAGCCGACACGTTTGCAGGAGCCATCCCCACGATCCTCAAGATGAACAGCGCGAACAGCCTCTCGCGCCAGAAGGAAGATGCCGATCAAGCCGTGACCGCTAGCGTTGATGACGCGCTGCGCCTCGGGTGCTCGGCCATCGGCTTCACGATCTATCCCGGATCGGATTCGATGTATAACCAGTATGAGGAAATCCGCGAGCTGTCGCGTGAGGCCAAGGCCAAGGGCCTTGCTGTTGTTGTCTGGTCCTATCCGCGTGGTGGCGATTTGTCCAAGGATGCTGAACTCGCCGTGGACGTGATTGGCTATGCCGCGCATATGGCGGCCCTGCTCGGCGCGAATATCATTAAGGTCAAGCTGCCGACCGATTTCCTTGGCAACAAGGATTCCAAGAAGGTCTATGAAGAAAAGAAAATCCCCATCGCTACGCTGCCCGACCGCGTGCGCCACATCATGCAATGCTGCTTTGATGGTCGCCGCATCGTCGTCTTTTCAGGCGGCGCAGCCAAGGGCGAGAACAGCGTGATCGACGACGCCAAGGCTATCTATGCAGGCGGCGGCAACGGCTCTATCATTGGCCGCAACTGCTTCCAACGCTCGCGTGAAGATGCCCTTAAACTCCTCGACCAGATTGTCGGGATTTATAAGGGGAAGGCGTAGGATCGCTACGTTGATTGTTGGTACGAAAAACGAACAGGCTTATTGCCTGTTTGAAAGACTGGACTTACCTTGGAAATAGGAGTGCTTTATGCGATACCAGATCATTCTTATCGCTCTTCTGTCAGTAGTCATTTCCTATGTTACAGCAACTCATGTCGCCGTAAAAGCCTCGTCGAGGGCCGTTACGGTTGAGAGGGAAAGTACGCTTGACAGGATTATGCGGACAAAGACTATTCGCTGCGGTTATGTACCTTATAGTCCGCTTATCCTCAGAGACTCAATAACGGGAGAAGTTTCCGGCATCGGTGCCGATATTCATAAAAGAATTGCCGAGATGCTTGGTGCAAAAATCGAATGGACGGCAGAGACAAGCTGGTCAACCTACATCGAGGATATTCGCGCCGGACGATACGACATGATATGTAATTTGGATTTGAATTTTCCTGCCTATGTTGGGAATCTTTCAACCAATTTGCCTGTCCTTTACACGATCGCCACAGCGTGGGTGCGGCCCGAAGATGCGGCCCGTTTTCTTGACAAACCGGTTGAGCAGTTCAATTCCCCCGACATTACTATTTCTGCTGTCGATGGAACGATGCCTTTGGAGATTGCCCGTCACGATTTTCCAAAAGCGAAAATTCTGGGCATGCCTTCTATGACGGACTACATGTTCAACCTCATCAACGTTGCCGACAAGAAAGCCGATGTAACGTTTGTTGAAAAAGTTTTCGCTGAGCAATTTCTGAAGGCAAACCCTGGCAAGCTGATTAATGTGACGCCGCCGGACAGGCCTCTCCGTGTCTATGCTTATTCAATTCCGACCCTTCCTGGCGACACAAAGATGAAAGAGGCCATGGAAAGTGCCATCTCCTATATGGTCAACAATGGCGAGATCGACCAAATCATTCGCAAATACGGTGCAGAAAACGGATATTATGTTTCGCTCCAACCCTATAGGCCCGTAAGATAAAGAGTGCCCCCAACCATGAAACTCGCACACATTGCTTTAGTTGTCGCTCTGTCTGCTGTTACGGCTTTTGCTGTGGTCAAGGCGATGGGACCAACAGACAGCGTTGCCGCTCAAAAGCAGGAAACAGCTTTTGAGCGCGTCATGCGCACTGGCACGCTGCGGTGCGGGTATTATGTTTTCCCGCCTATTGTGATGCGTGATCCCAACACGGGTTCTATGTCGGGCTTTACAATCGACATGATGGAGGCCATCGCGGCCAAGACCGGATTAAAGATTGAATGGACCGAAGAATCGACCTTTGGCAACTGGGTCGCTGCGCTTCAGTCGGGGCGGTATGATGCCATGTGTGCGCCGATGTGGGCGGATATGGCCTTGGGGCGTGAGTTTATTTACACGCGTCCGATGTTTTATGCGGGGATTTATCCGCTTGTTCGGGCGGACGATACACGTTTTGATGGGCCGGATGCTTTTCAGAAAATGAATACGCCAGAGACGACAATTCTAACCCAAGATGGCAACAGCATCTCCTATCTGTCAAAAGAGATTTTCCCGAAAGCGAACTATCTGAACGTCGCAGCGCAAGTTGATGGGCCGACGGCGGTTCAGAATATAGCGACAAAGAAAGCCGATGTAATCCTTCTCGATCGTAACGCCGTGGTTGAATATAACAAGCGCGGACTGAACTTGAAAATGATCGAGCTTGCCGCGCCTCTTAAGGCTCAAGCTTTCGTGCTGCCCCTTAACAGAAAAGACGCAGAACTGCGCGAGTTTCTGGACAATGCCGTTCTTGATTTGCTTTCCAGCAACAGTATTGACCGCCTTCTTTTGAAGTGGGAGGCCGAGCCAAGCAAAACCTTTCTGCGCGTTGCGCCGCCTTATAGAGACAGTGGTCGGTAGTCTATTAGAAGGTGTGGCGGTGGATTTTGTTGGTGCATAAAATGAAGCCTTCTTTTTCGAAGGTTCGCTGCGAGCGGCGGTTATGCTCGTCTATGTGACAATATATTTGGCAGCCGTCATGCTCTTTAACCCATGCCTGTAATTGTTTGTAGAGCAGGGGGAATCTCTTTTGTCCCCGATGCGAGGACAAGAAATACAGTCCACCAAGATAAAAGCGTTTTTGAATGCGCCAGTAATTGTGAACGGATTGAAGATAGCAACAGCCAAAGGGCTTGCCTTCTTCATCTTCGAAAAGAAACCAGTGAGCATTGTCGCTGAATGAAGTCCTGACGGAAGGTTCAACCTGTTCTTTGGCAGAGGGAGCAAACTCGTTCAGTTCATCCATCAAAGGATGCAAGAAACCGACAATGGTCGCCGTTTGCGCGACTGTCGCTTCGACAAGTTTTGACATAGCAGCCCTAAAACTTCACACTTTTGCTGTCATAGCGGCGGCCAAGGAAGCTTGGCAATTTATTGCCGTTTGTCTGGTTGCCCGGAAATTGCGCCATTTGATAGGACGGGTCCGTCTTGGTGCGATAGCTCCACAACGCGTCAGGGTTTTGGTGATAGAACAGGTCAGAGACAAGCTGGGTCCGCGCCCAATCAATGACCTGTTTGCGGTGCATGATTTTCCACACGCCGCCCGCGCCCGCCGGATTGCGCTCAAGGCGATCCAGATAGCGGCTGCCGATGAAAAGGTCCTCGCGGCCCGTTGCTTTGTCCATGCGGATATGCGTCTGGCAATAGGATTCGACCAAGGCAACATCGCCTTCCAGTGTGGTCAGAATGTTGCCGATCATGTGGTGCGAGGAACGGACGCCGTTCATCACGCCGATGACCCAGTGAATGTAATCGTTGGCTGTGCCTTGAAACACGCCGGGGCCGAGGTCCAGTGTCGCCTCGTGATGAAAGATGGAGCGCAGCAGCGTTTCGTCGATCCGGTCAAGGCTGCGCGCAAAGCGATAGATCACTTCCGCGATCTCGCTTTTATCCATCACGGCCTGCATCGCGGGCGGGATAACGGGCGCGGTCGGCGCAAGCGAGCTTTGAAGGGTTGTTGTTTGTTTGGGCTGCGGCTTGCTGACGGTCTTTTTGACCTGTGGTGCGGGGGCTTTGGGGGCAGGGACACTTTTCTTGGCGGGCTTGGCTGCCTGTTTCGGGGAGGCTTTAGGCTTAGCAGCGACCGCTTTAGTCGCCTTTTTAGGTGTGGTCTTAGGGGCTGGTTTCTTGCCCTTGACAACTTTCTTGCTTGGAACAGCCATGGCGAGCCTCAAAATTGCGTCTGCGAGAATCTGTACCCCCTTGGTTTAGCATGGTTTGTTGCGGATTCGAACAGTTTTTTCGGCTTTTTAGGGCTGAAACTGCGGATTTTGCTGCCTTTTTTGGGTAACCTCCCTATTTCTTTAGGACTTTTTTCTGGTTCGACCACGCACGGACGTATGGGGGCCTTAACATATTTTTAGGCGGGAGAAGCGCAGAATAGCCCCATGTCTTCTATCGATTCCTACAAAGAGCGGGTAGCAGGCACGAACATCGATTCTCGTTCGTTGCTGTCCACCGACTATTTCAATCACTTCAACGAAGTGGTGATGATGCTTGGCATGGTTGGCGATATGCCAGAGCTTTTGGACGATATTGATGGCTGGGACTTCAAAACCTATCGCGAGCACTTTATGGAAAGCGGCCTTGGCTTTGCACCACTCGCGATTGAATGTTATGAAGCCGCGCCACCCGAACTGCGTGAGAGGTTCGAGAAAATCGCCACCCAGATGAGCATGCTGATCGTCGAGACACGCATCAAGCTGCGCCAGACATGGGAAACCGGTGAGATGGACAAGT
Source organism: Alphaproteobacteria bacterium (assembly GCA_028683655.1). Classification (GTDB taxonomy): domain Bacteria; phylum Pseudomonadota; class Alphaproteobacteria; order UBA9219; family UBA9219; genus UBA8914. The sequence goes on along the minus strand of JAQUHK010000013.1, from coordinate 6,407 downwards.
TCAAAGACATGGCCAACCTGCACTCTATGGAGCTGCAAGGCATGATCGACGACGGCGCCGCCATCGTCCACGGCTACACCGCCGCGCTGGATCAAAGCAAAATCGACGATATGTTTGCTTGAAGAAAAGCATTTGGTATTTAGCATTTGGGATACCCTCCCTAAATGCCAAATGCTCTCCTTAATGATAAAAATGCCGGATGCCTGTCAGCACCATCGCGATGCCTGCTTCATCGGCAGCTTTGATGACTTCATCGTCGCGGATGGAGCCACCGGGTTGGATGACCGAGGTTGCGCCTGCTTCGATGGCGGAGAGAAGGCCGTCGGCGAACGGGAAGAACGCATCGGAGGCGGCGGCGCAGCCCTTGGTGAGCGGCTCGCTCAGGCCCAAGGCTTTGGCGGCATCTTCGGCTTTGCGGGCGGCGATACGCGCACTGTCTACGCGGCTCATCTGGCCCGCGCCGATGCCGACGGTGGCGAGGTCCTTGGCATAGACGATGGTGTTGGACTTCACATGCTTGGCGACGGTGAAGGCGAAGATCATATCTGCCATCTCCGCTTCCGTCGGCTGGCGCTTGGTCACGCATTTCAAGTCGGCCATATTGAGGATCAGATTGTCGCGTGACTGGACGAGGAAGCCTCCGGCAACCGACTTGACCATGCGCCCTGTCGCTTGCGGGTCGGGCATAGAACCGGTGAGCAGCACGCGCAGGTTTTTCTTGGCGGCGACAATGCTTTTGGCTTCGTCATCCATGTCTGGTGCGATGATGACTTCGGAGAAAATCTTTACGATCTCGGTTGCCGTTGCGGCATCCAGCTTGCGGTTGCAGGCGATGATGCCGCCGAACGCGCTGACGCTGTCGCACGCCAAGGCGCGGCGATAGGCGGTGAGCAGATCGGGCCCCTGCGCCACGCCGCATGGGTTGGCATGCTTGATGATGGCAATAGCGGGCGTTTCGGTAAACGCACTGACCAGATTGAATGCCGCATCGGTGTCGTTGATGTTGTTATAGCTCAGCTCCTTGCCTTGAAGCTGCGTGGCTGTGGCGAGGCTGGGGGTTGTCAGATCGTTGACATAGAACGCTGCCGACTGGTGTGGGTTCTCGCCATAACGCAGGCTTTGGCGCAGCGTCGCGGCAACGGTCAGCGTTTCGGGATACTCTTGGCCAAGTTGTTGGGCGAACCATGTGCTGATCGTCGAATCATAGCTGGCGGTGTGGGCATAAGCTGCCGCTGCGCAGGTGCGGCGGAAATCGGCGGTGGTCGCGCCGTCATGCTCGCGCAGTTGGGCCAGCAGCTCGTCATATTGTGCGGGTGAGGTCAAGATCGTCACAAAGGCGTGGTTCTTGGCCGCAGAGCGCACCATCGCGGGGCCGCCAATGTCGATATTCTCGATGCAGGTTTCAAAATCTGCGCCCTTGGCGACGGTTTCGCGGAAGGGATAGAGATTGACGACCACCAGATCAATCGGCGGAATGCCGTGTGCCTCGGCTTGAGCTAGATGGCTGTCGTTTGTGCGTACTTGCAAAAGGCCGCCATGTACCTTGGGGTGCAGCGTTTTGACGCGCCCATCCATCATCTCGGGAAAGCCCGTGTAATCGCCGACCTCGGTTACGGGAACCCCTGCGCTGCGTAGTTTTTCCGCCGAGCCACCGGTGGAGAGAATCTCGACCCCGCGAGCCGCGAGTTCACGCGCCAGCTCAACAAGACCAGCTTTATCGGAAACGGAAATCAAAGCGCGAGCAATTTTGATGGGCGAGGTCATGGCATCTCTCTGTTGGGTTAGAAAACGCAAAAGATAGCAAGAAGAGGATTGACCCACTGTCCTGTTTCGTCATCGCGAGCGACCGTCAGGTCGTGTGGCGATCCAGATTTCCTAGGCTCTCCCAAACGATGGATTGCCGCGTTGCGCTGTCGCGCTCCTCGCAATGACGGTTGGTGAGGACGAAGAGAGGGGCAGGGAGCCTGTTTCTTCCCGCTTCTTTTAATCTTTTGTTAAGCGGGATGCAAATCTTTAACCATAAGAATTTCTGGAAGGTCACAAGGGCCTATGCTATCCATCGCTCATTGTTCATAAAACGTATGGGGTTTTAAATGACGATTGATTTTGTTCGCTGCCCAAGGCTTATGTACCAGATGGTCGGCGCGAAGTTCGAGTTTACAACGCCTGTCCCTATCCAGCTTTTCAAGGATTGGCTGGCCCAAGAGGCTGCGGCGTGGCTGATTGTAGGGGAATCGGTCCGTTCCCATCACCGCGACGGGGCGTTTCAGCAGACGCGTGCCAATTACAGACACAAAGAAACATCCTCGATTCAACTTGGCTTTCGTGGTGCGCCGGAAGTTACGGTGCGCAGGCACATTCCACCAAAGTTTGAGGCTTATCTTCGAACAAGCCATGATGGTCGTGGCAGCGATTGGTTTGTTTGGCAAGCCCACAATCTTTCAGATGTTGGCGCGATGCGTGACTTGCTAATTAAGTTTGATGAGGCGGTTCAGGAAATAACACCTTCGGCCAAGCAGGTTGAGGCTCCCTTTGTCCAGATCAAGCATCCTGTGACGCATGATTTTATTGTCAATCTGGATGGAGAGCGTAAGGGAAACAACAAACTAAGCCATCGCAGCAACCATCTGTGGCTCCCTTATGGAGCGGATCGGCCTGTCACGCTCAGCGCACGAAAAATTCAAGTCAAGCGTAAGTGGAAAAAACGCCTTGCCAACATGACCCCAGCCGGACGGGCGCAGGTCATGGCTTTGGCGCGGTAAACCAGTCGTTCAGGCTCGTAAGACTTGTTGCCAATCTGCCCCCCAACTGTGTCACTCCGGCGAAAGCAGGAGTCCAGTCCCCATCCGTCCGATTGTCCCAAACGGTTGGCGTTTGTGCGTCTTATGCCGCGTGGATTCCCTGCTTTCGCCGGAATGACACAAGGGGTTAAACGAAAGAGCAAACTCTTCGAAGGGGAGAGGGCCTAAAGCTCCCTATGTAACAACGCTTGTTCGGCTTGGCGGATCAGCTCGGCGAGGATGGCGGCGGTTGGTTGTTCATCCTTAACGACACCGACGATTTGGCCTGCCATCAGCGAGCCGTTTTCTGTGTCACCGTCGATCACGGCGCGGCGCAGGGCTCCGGCCCAGAAATGCTCGATCTCAAGTTGCGCGGCTTCTTTGGTCAGCTCGCCCGCATCGAACTTGCTGATAACCTCGCGTTGTTTGTCGAGGAACAGTTTGGTGCCTTCATTGACGATGGCACGAACAGGAATCACGGGGAAACGAGGGTCAAGCTGTGGCGTTGGTACGGCATCGCGTGCGGCGGCGCGGATAAACGATTTCTTGAAATTCTCGTGCGCGATACATTCGTTGGCGCAGACAAACAAGGTGCCGAGCTGAACGCCGCTTGCGCCCATTTCAAGATAGGACACGATGGTTTCGCCGCGTCCAATTCCTCCGGCGACAAAGACGGGAACTTCGCTTGAAAGCGTGGGCAGGATTTCTTGAGAAAGAACAGAGGTGCTGACGGGCCCGATATGGCCTCCGGCTTCCATGCCCTCGATCACGATGGCATCCGCGCCCATGCGCACAAGGCGTTTGCCCAGCGCGAGGGCAGGGGTGAAGCAAATCAGCTTTGCGCCGCCGTCCTTGACCCGCTTGACGGCGGGAGCTGACGGCACGCCGCCCGCCAGAACGATATGTCCGACCTTTTCCTCAAGGCAAACGTCGATCAGCTCATCAAGCTGGGGGTGCATGGTGATAAGGTTCACGCCGAACGGCATCCGCGTCAGGGTGCGTGTCCCCTGAATCTCCGCACGCAGCAAGTCGGGCGACATAGAGCCACAGGCCAAAACGCCGAATCCATCGGCGTTGGAGATTGCGGCGACAAGGTTACGCTCGCTGATCCAGCTCATCGCGCCGCCCATAATGGCGGTTTTGGTTCCAAGAAAATCACAGCCGCGCTGCATCAGCGGGCGTAAGCGGGAAGAAAGGGTTACCATGGTAAAATCTCACCTGTATGTCTTATGAAGAGTCCGGTCTGTTCGGGTGTTAACATAGTGATGACGCGCAGCAAACGAGCTGCACTTTCGTTGGGGGTCAAGTCAGCTTTTGGGCTTCCCATATCCGTTTGAACCCAGCCGGGGTTAAGGGTTACTACAACAAATCTTTCCGTTTGCAAAGACAGAGCGATACTTTTTGTCGCATAGTTCAAAGCGGCCTTGGAGCTTCCATAGGCCATGAACACGCCTTCATCCATGTTGGCAATGGAGCCCCAACCGCTGGAAATCATAGCTATTTTGCGTGTCTCTGCTTTTTTTAAGTTGGGCAAAAGGGCCTGCGTAACCATAAGGGGCGCAATGGTGTTGACACGAAAAAGTTTCTCCCACGCGGCGGGATCAAGTGTTCCTATATTTTGACTCGCATCATTATCGAGCGCTGTCACATGTGGATTTGCCCCAGATGAGATGCCTGCGTTGTTGATGAGAATATCAATCGGCTGATCGCCCAAGGACGCTGTGAGACTTTGAAGGGAGGCCGCGTCAGCAACATCAAGAGGTAGTATGGAAACCGCTGTATTCTCGTGGGCCAGTTTTTTAAGCTGCGTTGCCGTATCAGGATTTCGGCACGTTGCAATCACCGCGTAGCCCTTGGCGGCGAAAGCTTGCGTAAGGGCAAGGCCAACGCCTCGGCTGGCCCCAGTGATGAGAATTGTTTGGTGGGACATTGCCTCGTTCCTTTGTTGCTGTGGTGCAGGCATATGGACCCCCGCCTTCGCGGGGGTGACTCATGGGGAATATAAAAAAACGCATCATTCCCGCGAAAGCGGGAATCTACAAGTCAATTAGTGCGTTGAATACCTATCGCTTCTCCTAGGCCATATCAAGGTCAAAGGCGGTGTGCAGGGCACGCAGGGCGAGTTCGAGGTAATCTTCCGCGATCACGACGCTGACGTTGATTTCCGAGGTTTCAATCAGCTGGATATTGATACCCTTATCGGCCAGCGTCTGGAACATCAGCGCGGCAATGCCGGGGCGATTGCGCATGCCAAGACCAACCAACGATATTTTCGCAATGTGGCTGTCGGTAATGATGTTGCGATAGCCGATTTTCTCTTTTTCGGATTTAATGATTTCCTCGGCACGACCAAGGCTGCCACGCGGGATGGTGAAGGTGACGTTGGTGGTCTTGCCGTCGTTGGAGGCGGTCTGAACAATCGCGCCGACATTGATGCCTGCTTGCGCAAGAGGCGAGAAGATCGAGGCCGCGACGCCCGGTGTGTCGGTCACTTCGGCCAGCGTGATTTTGGCGGCACCGAGAAAATGGGCAATACCGGTCACGGGGTTGTTTTCCATGGTTTCATCCTCATCTGTCACTAAAGTTCCGGGAAGGTCGCTGCCGATCGCATTTTCAAAGGTCGAGAGGACCTGTATCGACATACGATAGCGCAGGGCCATCTCTACGGAACGTGTTTGCAAAACTTTGGCACCAAGCGAAGCCAGCTCCAGCATTTCCTCATACGAGATTTTGGAAAGCTTACTGGCCTTGGCGACGATGCGCGGATCGGCGGTATAGACGCCGTCCACGTCGGTATAGATATCGCAGCGGTCGGCTTTCAGCGCGGCGGCCAGCGCAACGGCGGAGGTGTCGGAGCCGCCTCGGCCCAGCGTGGTGATGCTGCCATCTTCGCTCACGCCCTGAAAGCCAGCCAGAACGGCGACCTCGCCTTTGTCGAGGCGATCAAGAAGCTTGGTTGTGTCGATGTCCAGAATGCGGGCGTGATTGTGCCCGTTATCGGTGCGCAGCCGCGCCTGCCAGCCTTGCCATGAGCGGGCGTTCAGGCCGCGCTGTTCAAGGGCCATGGCCATCAGGCCAGCCGAAACCTGTTCGCCTGTCGCGACGACGGCATCATGTTCGCGCGGGTTGGGGTGGGGCGTGACCCCGTGGCAATAGGCGATGAGCTGATCCGTCACGCCTGCCATGGCCGAGACGACGACGGCGACCTTGTTGCCGCGCCGGACTTCCTGCGCCACCTTGCTGGCGGCGTTTTTGATCCGTTCGATGTCGCCGACCGAGGTTCCCCCGAATTTGACAACGATAAGTGCCATTTTTCTAACCTGATTTTAATGGACGCAAGCCTTCATGCTATGTCAGAAAAGGATTGCTCGCCAATAGGCTTTTTATTGCTGTGCACACTTTTTTGTGCGTTACCCAAAACGGGTAGGGCGAAGAGGTACAGAAAGGAAGATCGCGCATGAAGTCGTCTCGTTTGTCCTCCAGCGTCGATGCGCAGGAAGTTGCGCGTTTCTCGGATCAAGCGCATGACTGGTGGAATCCGTCAGGTGCGTTTCGCATGCTGCATGAACTGATGCCGCTGCGTGTGGCTTATGTGAAGGAGCAAGTGGGTGCCAAAAGGTTGTGCGG
>JAQUHK010000012.1 GCA_028683655.1 Alphaproteobacteria bacterium | reverse complement strand
ACCAAACCCTGATGCACGACCTGCGCACCGCCATAGAAGAAGGCACCCTGCAACCCTTCGCCGCCCAGTTCGCCGCCGATCAGGCCTTGGGGATATTGAGGCGTTATAAAGAAAGGACCGCCCAGAAATGAAAACAGCTTTAATCCTTCATGGCATATGCGATGAACACGAATATTATGAGATGGATTTTCCCTCTCCTTCAAATGCTCATTGGATTCCATGGCTTCAACAAAAATTCCTGCGCGACGGAAGGTTATGTCAGGCATTAGAAATGCCAACCCCACCTACTCCAAATTATCAGGAATGGTGCAACGTTTTCAATCAAGTCAAGATTCAACAGGATACTATCATCGTTGCACATAGCGCAGGATGCGGCTTCATTCTTAAATGGATGACAGCCCACCCCGAAGTCTCTTTTAGCCTACTCGTGCTAGTCGCCCCATGGCTTGATCCTCTTAAAACGCGTGGCTCTTTTCTTGACTTCGCCTTGGACTCGTCCCTGACACAACGCGTCGAGAAAATCCATGTACTCTATTCGCCTGATGACCCGACGGAGGGCGTCAAGGAAAGCAAGGACGAAATCATACAAACATTGCCAAAAGCAAAACTTCACTTATTCCAAAACAAAGGGCATTTCTGTCTTTCAACCCTTGGCTCACCAGCCTTTGAGGAACTTTGGGCGATTTGCAACACAAGCCCTTAACAATTTGATAACCCACGCTTCTTTTATTTGTTACTTTCATAAACATGCCATAGAATGAGGATATAATCCGTTGTTCATTTTATAGTAATTTTATCATGACCGTTCCCGCTCTTTATGTTGTCATCGACCTGCAAACAAAGTTTCTGAACCAACTTCCCTATGGCTCTGGACATCTTCGGCGTTCTTTTGATTATTACGCGCACGATGATATGGCTTATACGACCTCGGAAGTCTTCAGTGATCGCCGCAGCCCTCTTTGTAGCGGCACGCGAATGCTCGCCGACAAATTCAGCTGCTTTAACATTCCAACCCTCTGGGTTGCCACGGACCAGACCGTTGAAAAAGGCCTTCATGCGCCACACTCTTTCAAAAGCGAAAAAGCACGACAAAAGTTCATCCATCGGCTAGGCCTAAACCAATGCGGGCTTCGATCAAATGACCTTATCTGGGTTAAACATTACCCCTCTATTTTTCAAGAATCTTCTGCTGATGTCTATCGTCCCCTCGACATGAACAGAAGCACTTTTGCTCAATTCCTTAATCAGCACGAAACAAGGGTACTCTTCAAATCCGGACAATTCACAAGCCTTTGCGTTTCTCGGTCTATACAGTTGGGCAAAGACAAATTTTTGTGCATCGGATTAACCGACAAGATGGCCGATAATCTGGAATGTCCCGACACCTTGTCTTCCGCCGATGCTCTTGAACCTTTTTTTACGCGCTGGAAAGACCTTCAAAGAATACACACAACAATCGAAAAAGGCGGCTATTTTGATTGTGACAGCCTCACGGCCCGCACCGACTTTGGCAATCCCTTCTGGCATAAACAACGGCTTTTGGAATTTGGCCCTGAGCTTATGGAAGGCGTTATCTTGACTCAAAGCCGGAAAGTCCTGAACCTTCTTGAGAAGAACAAGGGACAACCCCTGACCCCCGATCTTTTCCTTCAGCAGGCACGGCGCGAAGGGAACCTGATTCAATCATCAGTTTCCGCTTCGACCTGCACCCCGACCTGACCCCAACAAAAAAAGGCGGCACCTTTCGGATGCCGCCTTTCTTTTTGAACAGAGCGAAAGCTCTTACCCATCCTGCTTGACGGAAAGGTCCTCGCCGGTCGCCTGATCGACACACTTCATCGACAACTTGACCTTGCCGCGATCATCGACGCCAAGAACCTTGACGCGGACTTCTTGGCCTTCGGTGAGAACGTCACCGACCTTGCCCACGCGCTCCTTGCTGATCTCGGAGATATGGACAAGCCCGTCCTTCGAGCCAAGGAAGTTCACGAACGCGCCGAAATCGACGATCTTCACAACCTTGCCAACATAGATCACGCCCACTTCGGCCTCGGCCACAATGCCCTTGATCCATGCAATCGCCGCGTCGCCAGCAGCCGAGTCAACAGCCGCAACCTTGATCGTGCCATCGTCTTCGATGTCAATCTTGGCACCCGTCGTCTCGCAAATCTCGCGAATGACCTTGCCGCCCGAACCAATCACTTCACGGATCTTGTCCTTGGGGATCTGGATCGTGGTGATGCGCGGCGCGTTCTGGCTGACGCCCTCACGAGCACCCGTCAAAGCCTTGGCCATCTCACCGAGGATATGCATGCGGCCTTCCTTGGCTTGGCCAAGAGCAATTTGCATGATTTCCTTGGTGATCGAGGTGATCTTGATGTCCATCTGAAGCGCAGTGACGCCCTGATCCGTTCCGGCAACCTTGAAGTCCATATCGCCGAGATGATCTTCATCACCCAGAATATCGGACAGAACGGCAAAGCCCCGCTCTTCCTTGATAAGGCCCATCGCAATACCGGCAACGGGACGCGGCAAAGGAACGCCCGCATCCATCAGCGAGAGCGACGATCCGCAAACCGTAGCCATCGACGACGAACCGTTGGACTCTGTGATCTCCGACACCACGCGAATGGTATAGGGGAACGCTTCCTTCGTCGGCAGAATTGGATGAATGGCGCGCCAAGCCAGCTTGCCATGACCGATTTCGCGGCGTCCGGGGCTGCCCATGCGTCCAGCTTCACCGACCGAGTACGGAGGGAAGTTATAGTGCAGCATGAAATGCTCACGATACTCGCCCGTCAGCGCGTCGACGATTTGCTCATCCTGCCCTGTGCCCAGCGTGGTGACGACAACGGCCTGCGTCTCGCCACGCGTGAACAAAGCCGAGCCGTGCGTGCGATCCAGAAAACCGACTTCGCCAACGATCGGGCGAATGGTCTTGGTGTCGCGACCGTCGATACGGCGACCCGTATCAAGGATCATGGCGCGAACGTGATCATACTTCATCACGTCAATGGCATCGAGCACATGCTCGGCGGCCATCTCTTCAGCCGGAATGGCAGCCAGAGCCTTTTCCTTCATCTTATCCAGCTTGGCATAGCGGATTTGCTTGGCCGTCTCGCCGTAAGCATCCTTCAGGTCGTCCCCGATGATGCCGCTAAGCTTCGCCGTCAGCGTAGCGCGGTCATAGGCGGCGGGCGGCAAATCGCGCGGATCCTTGGCGCAAGCTTCAGCCAGCGAGATGATCAGGTCGATCACGGGCTGCATCTGTTCATGACCGAACACAACAGCACCGAGCATCACTTCTTCCGACAGCTCCTTGGCTTCGGACTCGACCATCAGCACGCCTTCCTGCGTACCGGCGACGACGAGATCAAGCACGCTTTCCTCAAGCTGCGTGATTGTGGGGTTCAGCACATACGCCCCGTCGATAAAGCCAACGCGTGCGCCAGCAATCGGCCCAAGGAACGGAATGCCCGAAATGGTCAACGCCGCCGAGCAGCCGATAAGAGCCGCCATATCGGGATTGTTTTCCAGATCGTGGCTGAGCACCGTGGCAATCACCTGCGTCTCGCACATATAGCCTTCGGGGAAGAGCGGACGGATCGGACGGTCGATCAAACGACTTGTCAGCGTCTCCACTTCCGTGGGGCGGCCCTCACGACGGAAGAACCCGCCCGGAATGCGGCCCGCCGCAAAATACTTCTCCTGATAATTCACCGTCAGCGGGAAGAACCCCTGACCTGGCTTCGGCTTTTTCGCGCCGACAACGGTACAAAGCACGCAGGTGCCGCCCATCGTGACCATCACGGCCCCATCGGCCTGACGCGCCACTTTGCCTGTTTCAAGAACAAGCTTGCGCCCGCCCCATTCCATTTCTTTTCTAAAGATCGTAAACATTTTCCGTCTTTCCTTTATCTTTCGTGACGTCCCTTGCACCCCCATGGCGCAAGGCCTTCATGAAACCAGTCGTTTCATAAAACCTATGCACTTGTGACCGATGGGTAAATCATCAATCACAACAAATTTTTGGTAACCAAGTTGAGAACAAAACGTTGAGGCACTAAAAGGGTGTGTCCACAGATAAACACCAATGCATCCCCTTTTCTCGGCCTCTTCTTCTGCGGCCTCCATCAGCGCACGGCCAAGGCCTGTTTTTCTTATGGCCGCCGCAACCCACAAATAATCAACATAAAGCCAATTCCAAAATGTGTAGCCAACCAAGCCAGCAACAACATTCCGGTGATCATCATATTTAAAAATTGATAAAGGCGTGTCAGTCAAGGGGGGAACCCCCTGTGCCAAGACATGTTCCGATATGCCACGCCGTAGCGCAGATAAATCTTGATCAGAAATTGTATCGGAAACTTCAAACGAAACTTGATGCAAGTTTTCTATCCCGTCATCCCGAAACAGGCCCATTCCTGTTTCGCCCTTTCCCTTATCGTCATCGCGAGGAACACAGCCCCTGCTTAACCGCAGGGGCACCTCGCAATGACGTCAAGGTTCAACTACTTTACTTACGCAGGCCCAATTCGGCGATCAACGCCTCATAACGAGCCACGTCCTTCTTTTTCAGATAGGCGAGCAGACCGCGACGGTTGCTGACCATCATCAGCAGACCACGGCGCGAGTGGTGATCCTTCTTGTTCTTGGAAAAATGATCCATCAGATCATTGATACGGCGTGTCAAAATAGCAACCTGCACTTCCGGCGAACCTGTGTCGCCTTTTTCGCGCGCATGCTGGGTAATAAGAGCCTGTTTCTGGGCTTTGGTCATCGACATCGTTTTCTCCTGTTTGTCTAAAATGTAAAACCGCGCAAAACGCGAAACACACCGCCCACAGCCTCAACGAGAGCGACCAGCGTCCCCTGATGCCGCGCCACCACAAGCGGCGCGTCTTTCAAGGCCAACTGATCGGGCCGTATCAAAAGGCTTTGTCCGGTGCGCAAACGCTGCGCTTCGCTGGCGGTCAACGTGAGACCCGGGATGTCGTCCAGTGCCGCACCAACCCCCAGCAATGCCGTCAAGGCGGCCTCGTTATGCGATAATTCCTCCAGCTTTTCCAGCGAAATCGCACTTTCAAGACCGAAAGGCCCCGATTTGACCCGCCGCAGGGCCCCGATATACCCAAAAGCCCCCAGCTCAAGAGCTAAATCCCGCCCCAAAGAGCGGACATAGGTCCCCTTCCCGCATTTCAGGCGGAAATCGGCCCTGTCTGGAGCCGGACAGCCCAAAAGCTCCAGCGCATCAATCCGCACCTTACGCGGCTGCATCTCCGGCGGCTTTCCGGCCCGCGCGAGGTCATAGGCCCGCTGTCCCCCGACCTTGATGGCCGAGAAGGTCGGCGGAGTCTGGTCCACCTCCCCCACAAACCGAGGCAGCACTTCACGGATTTCTTTTTCTGTTGGCAAACAATCGGATGAGGCCATAACCTCACCTTCCGCATCATCTGTCGTGCGCTGCTGGCCCCAGCAAACGGTGAAGAGATATTCCTTATCGCCATCCATCACATAGGGAATGACCTTCGTCGCCTCGCCAAAGGCTAACGGCAAAACCCCGCTCGCCAGCGGGTCCAGCGTCCCGCCATGCCCCGCCTTCTTGCCACCAAGCAATTTGCGCGCCCGCCCCAAAGCCTGAGTCGAGGTCAAGCCCAACGGCTTGTCGAGCACAAGCCAGCCATGAACGGGGGGCTTAAACGGTGGAGATAAACTCAAAAACTATTCCTCCCCGTCCACCAAATCCTCGCCCTTCTCCCGCACCAAATCCTTGGCCACATCGGGCTCGCTTAAGATACGGTCGATCTTTGTGGCGTATTCGAAACTGGCATCCGCCTTGAAATCGAGACGCGGGACAGAGCGCAAGCGCACAGCCTTAGCCAGCTCGTGACGGAAGAAGCCCGCAATACCGCGCAGAACCTTGCGCGTCTCCTCAGTCCGGTCACCGCCGACAGTCGTGAAAAAGGCCGTCGCGTTTTGAAGATCGGGACTGATCTGAACCTCGGAAACCGTGATCATCGGCGGCTTGAAATCGCGCGGCCACGGCACATCCCCGCGCTGAAAAATCATCGCCAGCACATGCCGGATCTCTTCCCCAACCTTCAATTGTCTTTGTGTACGCATGATTGCCAATCAACTTTCTCACAATCTGTTTTGTCAAAATCCTCGCCTTTATACAACAGCGGCTCACCCATGTCTTTGGCAACGGCATAAGAAATGCAGTCGCCAAAGTTCAACTTGGCCGGATGATTGCCACGGCCATAACGCTTGTGGGCACGACGTGCCAAGTCGGCCTGATCGGAAGTAAAAGGAACGATCTCGACTTTGTATAACGAAAGGAGCTCGTTCAACGCATTTTCGCCCCGTTCTTTCCGGCGCGATTGCATCACAATACTCACTTCCAAAAGCGTTGCAGCCGAGAGATAGAGGTGCTCAGCATCATACATGAGCGAGGCGAAAAGGGCCGCCTCTGGCTCTTCCTCTAAAACAGCAACAAGGGCAGAACTATCAACAAGCATTATGTCGGCAGCCCATGTTCGTCATAGCCAAGGATTTCATCCGGCGTTCTGTTATCGTAAACGGGGCCTGAAGCACATTGCCGCGCAATGGCCAAAGCCTCTTGGATGACCATTTCTCTGCGGCGAGCGTTCTTTTTCTCGTCGCGCAGCAACCTTTCGCGCACGGCCTCGGCGACAGCCTCGGTCATGGTGCCCTTCATGTTCTTCGCAACCTCACGCACCATGCGATCGACACCCTGATCCTTAATACTTAAAGTCATCTCTCCCCCTCCCCCAAAAGCAACCTAGGTTTCCCTTCAGGTTGCTTTCATTATACCACAAAGCGGGTTAAAAACAAAACAAGGTCTAACACGTTGTATTTGTTTTACCTTGCAGACAGCGCAACCTTGATCCCCAACGCGATCATCAGGGCCCCGCAAGTCCGGTCAATCCATTTCGTCGCCCGAAGGAACAGAGAGCGCACCCTGCCTTGCGTTAAAACAACCGAAACGATGGAAAACCACCCAGTCACCATAAAAGCACAAGTCAGACCATAACCGACCTGCCAAACAGGCGGCGTATCGACGCGGATAATCTGGCTAAAGATCGCCAGAAAGAAAAGCGTTGCCTTCGGGTTTAAAATATTTGTTAAAAAGCCAGAACGAACAGCCTGCCATGACGTGATCGAAGCCCTTGCGCCACCAGCTGACAAAGCCTGTTCAACTGCGACCTGCCCCGCTCCACGCGACCGCAACGCCTGCCACCCCAAATAAATCAGATAGGCTGCACCAGCATATTTAATCGCGGCAAAGAGAAAGATCGAACTCGCAATCACCGCAGCCATGCCCAAAAGGGTATAAGTGACATGCACAATGATCCCGAACCCAAACCCGATCGCCGTCATGATCCCGATGCGCCGCGAATAAACAATTGAATTACGAACAGCCAACACAAAGTCAGGCCCAGGCGAGATAACCGCTAACGAAAAAACCGCCATCAGCGCAAACCACTGATAAAGATAAATCGTACTACCTTCCATCTCGCCCCCCCCTAAATGCCAGATGCCAAATGCTCCCCCTTACAACTGCCTTGCGATCTCTTCGATCTCAAAGCACTCGATTACGTCGTCGGCTTGGATGTTATCGTAGTTTTCGAACGCCATACCGCATTCGAAGCCTTCGCGGACTTCCTTGACTTCGTCCTTCATGCGCTTGAGGGTCTTAAGCGCGCCTTCATGGATCACGACATCCTCGCGCAAGAGGCGAACCTTCGCGCCGCGCTTGACGATACCTTCGGTGATCTTACAACCCGCGACCTTGCCTACCTTGGTGATATTGAAGACCTGAAGAATTCGGGCATAGCCAAGGAACTTCTCGCGCAACTCGGGGGCGAGCATGCCGGTCAGGACCTGTTTCACATCGTCGATCACATTATAGATAATCGAGTAGTAACGGACTTCCACGCCATCACGCTTGGCGGCTTCGCGGGCCTGCGGGTTGGCGCGGACGTTAAAGCCGATAATCATGCCTTGCGACGCATTGGCCAGCGTGACATCCGATTCGGTGATCGCGCCAACGGCGGCATCCAGAACGCGGACTTTAACTTCCGCATTCTCTTCGGACAGCTTGACGAGCGCGGTCTTGAGGGCCTCGACCGAGCCGTGCACGTCCGCCTTGATCAGGATGGCGAACTCCTTGGCCGATCCGGCCTTGATGTTCTCCATCATCTGCTCCAGCGTCGAACGCTGGGTTGTCGCGGAAGCCAAAGCGCGGCGACGGCGGATGCGGAACTCGCTGATTTCACGCGCCCGTGATTCCGACGGCACAACGCACAGCTCGTCACCGGCCACCGGCGTGCCATTAAGCCCCACAACCTCGACCGGCATGGCAGGCGTCGCCTCGGGGACATTCTTACCCAGATCGTTGACAAGGGCGCGAACACGGCCCCACTCGGCACCGGCCACGAAAATATCGCCAACTCTCAGTGTGCCGCGCTGGATCAGAACCGTAGCGACAGAGCCGCGTCCCTTCTCCATCTTAGCTTCGACAATCGCACCTTCAGCCGGACGCTGCGGGTTGGATTTCAGGTCAAGCATTTCTGCCTGAAGCAAAATCGCCTCCTGCAACTTCTCAAGCCCCACGCGCTTCTTGGCCGAGATTTCAACAGACAACGTGTCGCCGCCCATTTCCTCAACCTGCACATCGTGCGAGAGCAATTCCTGACGCACCCGCGCCGGATTGGCACCGGGCAAATCACACTTATTGATCGCAACGATCAGCGGCGCACCGGCGGCCTTGGCATGACGAATGGCTTCGATCGTCTGGGGCATGATGCCATCATCGGCGGCAACAACCAGAATGACAATATCGGTCACGTTCGCGCCGCGCGCGCGCATTTCGGTAAAGGCCGCATGGCCCGGCGTGTCAATGAAGGTGATACGGTCAAACCCATGAACAGCCTTGGGCAGCACAACCTGATAGGCACCGATATGCTGCGTGATGCCACCCGCTTCGCCCGATACGACATTCGTGCTGCGCAGTGCGTCCAACAGCGAGGTCTTACCGTGATCGACATGGCCCATAACCGTGACGACCGGCGGACGCGCCAGCATGTTGGTTTCCGTATCCTCGATCAACGACAAATTCGCCTCGACGTCCGACTCAGCAACACGCTTGATGCGGTGACCGAACTCGGTCGCGACCAGCTCGGCGGTGTCGGCATCAATGCTTTGCGTAATGGTCGCCATGACGCCCATCTTCATCAAAGACTTGATCACATCGGCGGCGCGCTCGGCCATACGATTGGCAAGCTCCTGCACCGTGATGACCTCGGGGATGATGACATCGCGAACTTGCTTGACTTGCTCTTGCTGCTGCATCGCCTGACGACGCTCGCGCTCTTGGCGGCGACGCATGGACGCGACAGAGCGATGACGACCGCCCTCTTCGCCTTCCAAAACCTGAGAAACCGTCATCTTGCCGCCGCGACGACGATCCGTACTGCTGCTGCGCCGAGGCTGCACCGCCCCGCGTCCACCGCGTCCGCCGCGACGGTTGCTGTCATCGCTTTCTTCATCGCCGGACGTCGCAGGACGACGCACGGCCACCCCTGCGCCTTGAACCGACGCCAGATCGGCCCCACGCGCGGACAAGGTCCGCCCAGCGCGATCGCCGCTCGCTTCGCCACGCCGTCCGGCATTGGAAGCCGCCAGCGTCTTGGCGCGTTGCTCGTCTTCAACCTTGCGACGTTCGCTGTCCTGTCGCTCTTGATCCTGAATAAGGCGCAACTCTTCAAGCTCGCGCTGACGCAGCCGCTCCTTCGCGCTCATCGGCGGGCCTTCGGGCACAGCCTCTGGCTCTGGAGCCTGATCCTCAATCTGTTGTGCTTCGATCTCGGCAGCTTTCTTCTTCTGCTCGCTTTCGATCACAGCCCCACGCAAGGCGCGCATGCGCGATTCACGCTCTTCCTGCGTCAGTTGCCTGCCGCCCGGTGCTGTTCCCAGCCTGCCGCCCAGATCACCCGCCCGTGCAGCGGTCATGCCCGCTTTAACCTCGACATTCGCCGCAGCAGAACTTTCAAACCGCTTGCGCTTGACCTCGACAGCCACCGTCTTGGACCGCCCGTGCGAGAAGCTCTGCCGCACCGAACCAGTCGCGCCAGCAGCCTTGGCCTCGCCGCCCAAAGGCTTCTTCAGCTCAAGAGTCGGCTTGCTGGCACCAAGGCTCAGAACCTTCTTGGTTTCCTGTTTAGGCTCTTTTTCCGTCATGTCCGTTCACTATCCTGTCTTGGGTCATTTAAGTCATTATCAGCGATCACGTCGGCCGCCTTCACGCCATGCCAACGCGCACATTCTTCTTCCAGCTTTTTCGCCAGCGTATGCGGCTTGATTCCTACAGAGGCCAAATGCGCGTGCCCCAGGGCCAGCCCCAGTTCTTCGCGCGAAAATCCCGAAGAAGCCAGCTTGGCATGAGTCAGTTTTTTACGGCAATCGCGCCCCGCATCATGCGCCAGAAGAATATAGGCCAGTTGCCCGTGAGAAAGCGCATGCTCGACCTGCGGCTGACCGGTCACGACGATTCCCGCGCTCCGCGCCAGCCCCAAAAGCGACAGGCAACGCCGCGCCAAAAGCCGTTCGGTCAAATCAAGCAAATCGTCGCACGGTTTGACATTCGCCTTGGCGGCGCGTGCGAAAAGTTTTTTGGAAAGAGCCTGTTCAAGGGCCTTGCGATCGGCTTCGACCCAAAGGCCGCGCCCGGGCAATCGCCCATCCACGTCGGGAACAACCAGACTTTCGGGCCCGACGACATAACGGATCAGACGGCTTTTGGCCAGCTCCTGCCCCGACACAAGGCAACGCCGCGCCGTGGACGAAAGCTTCGTCCCGCCTGCTTCCTCGCTGCCTTGATGTCGTGTGCCTTTGAGCATATCTGACCGTTGTACCTCATCTTCTTGTTAAGCGTTCGGCGCGGCGGGTTCATCCGCGAACCAGTGCGCGCGCGCCGCCATAATAATCTCGTTCGCCCGCGTTTCGGTCAGCTCGTCCTCGCCCACCATCTCGCGCAGCTCATCGCCAGCCAAATCGGCCACATCGTCGAGCGTCTTGATGCCCTTCTCGCCCAGCTTGACCGCCATATCGACCGTCATATGAGCCAGCGTCATCACATCGTCCGTGACGCCCAGATCACGACGCTTGGCCTCAAGCTTGGCCGCCTTTTCAGCCAGCCACAAGCGGGCACGCTGTTGCAACTCGCCCGCCACCTCAAGGTCAAACCCTTCGATCTCGGCGATTTCGTCGGCGGGGGTCTGGGCAATCTGCTCGACCTTCGTAAAGCCTTCGCCGACCAGCAAATGCGCGATCACGTCATCGACCGACAGAGCCTCGATAAACAGCGTGGTACGGGTGTGCAGCTCTTCCTGACGACGCTCCGATTCTTCGGCCTCGGTCAGGATATCGATATCCCAGCCCGTCAGCATCGACGCGAGTCGCACATTCTGGCCGCGACGACCGATGGCCAGCGACAGCTGCTCATCCGGCACAACCACGTCCATGCGGTTATTGTCTTCGTCCAAAACGACCTTCGCGACTTCGGCGGGAGCCAGCGCATTGACGACAAACGTCGCGGGGTCCTGCGACCACGGGATAATGTCGATCTTCTCGCCCTGCAATTCGCCAACAACGGCCTGAACGCGACTGCCGCGCATGCCGACGCACGCGCCGACAGGATCAATCGACCCGTCGTTCGAAATCACCGCGATTTTCGCGCGGCTTCCGGGATCACGAGCGACCGACTTGATCTCGATGATGCCATCGTAAATCTCGGGCACTTCCTGTGAAAACAGCTTGGCCATAAAGACCGGATGCGTGCGCGAGACGAAAATCTGCGGCCCGCGCTGTTCTTCGCGCACATCGTAAATATAGGCGCGAACGCGGTCGCCATTCTTGAAATGCTCACGCGGCAGCGACTCGTCACGGCGCAAGATGGCTTCGGCGCGGCCCAGATCGACCGTGACATTGCCGTATTCAACGCGCTTGACCACACCGCTGATAATCTCGCCCACACGATCCTTGAACTCGATGAACTGGCGACGACGCTCGGCCTCGCGCACCTTTTGCACGATCACCTGCTTGGCGGCTTGCGCGGAAATGCGGCCCAGATCAATCGGCGGCAAATCGTCAATGATATATTCGCCCAGCTGGATTTCAGGATTGCTCTTGCGCGCGCCCTTCAGGTTGACTTGGGTATATTCGTCTTCAACCGTTTCAACGACGAGCAAATAACGACGCAGCTTGCTCTCGCCCGTCTTGCGGTCGATCGTCGCGCGAATATCGTGTTCATAGCCATATTTGGCGCGTCCAGCTTTTTGGATCGCCTGTTCCATCGCTTCCAGAACTTCTTCGCGTTCAATGTTCTTTTCGCGCGCTACAGCATCGGCTACATGCAACAATTCCATCGTGAACTCCGTCTTGAGTCGTGTGTTGGCCCTAATCGTTTCGTCAACCCGCCGCAGGACAATAAAAAAGGCGGGCTTTTGGGCCCACCCGTCAACTTGCGCATCGGATATGGGCGTATAATACCCAAATCCTCTGCAAACGCAAGTTCTATCGCCTTTCGTTAACCTTTGACGGCGCGCAGCCTATTAACCTTGTTGAGCAACCTGCATCGCCTGAGCCGCCCGCGCCTTTTGCATCCCCCGCTTGGCACCCTTAACCCGCAGGTTGGCACGAGTCAAATCCTGCTGGGCTGTTTGGGCAATGGCATGAACGATAACAAGTATTGTCGTCGCCCATTGCACAACAAATCGCCGCAACAGAGTTTGGAACCATCGAAAAAGGCCCCAGAAAGGCCTTGCTAAGCGGCCTAAAAAACCGAGGCCACATAAAAGCAGCAGAATTATTCAAAATCCCCAACGCCAAGACCTCCCCTCCCAAAGCCTCACAGGCAAGAGCAAGTGCACCACCCCTGCTCTTTAGAGTTTTCCGATAATAAAACAGCGCCTTACGATATTCCTTGGACGGACGAACAAAATCAAAAGCGGACATAATCAACTCCTCTCAAAAAAATCATCTCAAGCTTTAGCGCTCCGCCCACCAAACGCCACCCGTTTCTCGCCCACCACAACCTATTTGGTGTTGCGATTTCATTTTTTATGGCTATAATATATCTATGTTTATTTGGGATGACACAAAGAACGCATCCAACAAAGCCAAGCACCGCCTTTCTTTCGAAGCGGCCTATGACTTTGAATGGGCCACCGACATTATCATTGACCGATCGCGCCATAACGACGGGGAAAAACGATATGCCGCCGTCGGAATGCTTTACGGTAAGCTTCACACGGTTATTTTTACGATGCGAGGGGATGATATTCGCATCATCTGCCTACGTCGTTCCAACACCAAGGAGGAAAAAACCTATGCCGAAAACCACTAAGCCCAGCACCTATGCCGACGACGCCCCCCTAACAGACAAGGAACTGAAGACGGCCAGACCCTTCCGAAAAGCCTCGCCAACCATGCAAAAGGCCATCAAACAGGCCCTGCGCGGAAGGCCATCGGGAACCGCCAAAAAGGAAGCCGTCCACATCAGCTTAGACAAAGAACTTGTCGCCCAGCTTCGGGCATCAGGTGCCGGATGGCAAACACGCGTTAACGACACGCTCCGCCTGATATATGGCCCGTCAAAGGACGGAAGGGCGTAGGATATATCGCGCCGTTTCATGCGCCCCCCCTAACTCGCCAGCCTTGTCCTTGCCAGCGTCACGACAAACACCTGCGCCGCGCCGCCTTTAAGCAGGACCTTGGCGCATGCGCTGACCGTCGCGCCGGAAGTCAGCACATCATCGACCAGAACGATCCGCTTGCCTTCCACCTGCGCCCCGTCCTTCAGCGCGAAGGCCCCCGCCACATTGGCCGCACGCTCTTTGCGGCCTTTATGCCCCTGAGAGCCCGTCGCCCGCACGCGCCGGAGCCCGTCAACCGCCACCTTAACGCCCGTCAGCCTGCCCATCGCCAAGGCCAGCACGGCCGCCTGATTATACCGCCGCGCCAAAAGCCGCCAGCGATGAAGGGGCACGGGGACGATAAGGTCGGCCTGCCCCCACAGCTCGCGGCCCGCCTGCACCATCCACCCCGCCAAGGCCGGAGCCGGATGCAGCCGATCCCCATGCTTGAACCGCAAGATCATGTCGCGGCTGGCATCGTCATAGATGAGGGCACTCCGCGCCTTGGCGAAAACCGGAGCCTCGGCCAAACACGCCCCGCACCGCGAGCCCTCGTCCACCGGCAAATCAAACGGTGCCCCACAACAGGCGCACAAAGGCACAGAAACGAAATGCAGCTGCGTCCAGCACATCGCGCAAAGGGCCTGATTCTGCGCCACCGGCTGCTCGCACTTCAAACAAAGCGGCGGCAACAGGAAATCAACGACAGCCCCCCAAGCCCACCGCAACATCTGCCCCACCGAACGAAAAAATACCTTCATCAGACAAGGATCCCCCTATAAACATAAGACATTTAGCATTTAAGGAAGCCCCCCCTTCAAACACACCACGCCGTAAGTCTGTCAATAGCACAACTATCCTATCGTGTCAAGGGCTTTTTTCTTATCACGGCACTATTTTAGTCATCATGGCCATGAAAGCTTTGTCATTTTCATATCCCGATGTTATACCCACCGCACTTGAAGAATTAGGCACTACATTGAAAAAAGCGTCATACCGGCGCAGGCCGGTATCCAGTCCCCAGCCATCCGCTTGTCCCGAACGATCAGGTTTTAGGCGTTTTATGCGCCGTAGACACGGCGCGCTTGGATTCCGGCTTAAGAATACGCTTCCTCCAATTCTTGAAGTGCGAGAAGTATAGATTGGATTCATGGAAACTAAAGGATTATCAAAATGACCAAAGATACATTGTCGACCACATACATCATTGCCGCTTATGAAATTGCAAGCAACAATGACAAATCATCATTTTTCAGCAAGCTTACCAACTTGCTTGAGCGGTCCCCAAACATATTCACAACAAATTCTGACCTGATTAGAGCCTCACTACAGATTAACAAAAACATATTGGACACCCCTTTTGCCAATGATGCCTTAATTTTCTCTCTTGCAACAAATCTTGGTACCATCATCAAACAACAACCTGACTTAGTTGACGATGATCTCATCGAACGTTTGGCGGTGTTTGACTGCACATATGATCTGACAAAATACAAATACGAAGTTTATAGCAATGCGATAATAAGATTGGATAGAGAGCCTCAACTCAAATTCGATCAAGTCAAAAAAGATTTTGCGATGGACTCAACAGGCTTTTTAAGCCGCAGAAACAACAGAATTTCTCAATACGAAAAAGAGACTTCAAACGCGTGCGCTCTTTTCCCAAAAGCCACCCTAAAAACAGTCTCCCACGCTCTAGACAACCTATCTTTAGCTAGCTAATAGCCCCCTCCTCCAACGCCCCGTTTTCAACGGGGCGTTTTTCTTCTCAAATCCTTTGGACGGCACGTGGTTCAATGACTAGACTTGGGCACCTTTCCCTAAATGCCACATGCCAAATGCCAAATGCTCCTTCCCCCCATCCCCTTTTCCTCCACGCGCAAAACCGTTTGCGCGAGCGGTTGGGCGATATGAAGGAGCCGCCTTCCGGCGACGGGAAGCTAAGCCTCTCCTGCCTTGAGCTTCACCATGATGGCGCGCTGCCCGCGCGGCTTGCTGCGCTTTATCACAAACTGAACAAGGGCGGCCTGTTTCACGCCGTGATGATGGGCGGGCAAAGCCTGCATGAATTGCGCACGAGCCTGATGGAGGCGGAACTCGCCTTAACGGGCGGCGCGGCGACACGCGTAATGCCGATGCTGGCCGCCGACGAAGCGGCCCGCCTTCTGCCTCAGGCGGGTTTTGCCCTGCCCGTCGTGGATCACGAGCGCGTCACGCTGACCTACGACACCCTGCCCGCTTTGCTGGACGATCTGCGCCGTTACCGCTGCGCCGCGCTGAAGCCACCCGCCAGCACGCCTTGCCGTCTTTTCACCGAAGCTGCCCCCTTTTACGCCAAGCATTTTCCTGCTTCCGGCGGCGGCATCACGGCGACAGTCGATCTCCTCTTCCTGCACGGCTGGAAAGAAGACGCCTAGATTTTCTTGTAAATCAGATAGTCCGGCTCACGGCCAGCGGCTTTGCCTTTTTGCTCATAGCGCGTGGGCACCCAGTCCGCCGGAGCCTGTGGCCCATCGTAAAGACAGGCAAAAGCCGGATGCGCCGTGACTTGCTCACGCATCCACTGCGCCAAACCAACCACGTCGGTCGCCAAGCGAAGCTGCCCGTCCTTTTGCATCACGCGGGCGAGGCGATCCAGATTTTCCTTGCCGATAAACCGCCGCTCGGCATGCCGCTTCTTGGGCCACGGATCGGCGAACAAGACAAAGCACGTCTCAAGGCATCCGTCCGGCAGCGTATCCAGCAAAAGGCGCGCATCATCGGGAAGGATACGCACATTCATCAGCTTCTGCGCCTCAATCTGCGTGAGCAGCTTGGCGACGCCATTGACAAACGGCTCGCACCCCATAAACCCGACGGAGGGATTGGCCGCCGCCTGCGCGGCCAAATGCTCACCGCCGCCAAACCCGATCTCAAGCCGCACCGCCTCAGGCACGGTGGCAAACAGGCCGAACGGATCAAGCCCGCCCTCTTCCGGCAACTCGATCCGGACCTTGGGCAACAGCGTCTCCATTAAGGCAGACTGCCCCGTGCGCAAGGGTCTTCCCTTGCGCCGACCAAACAATCTCTTGGCAATTTTGAGAACTTCGCTCATGGTTTTTCTGGAAGATTATTTAGCCAACGCCTTGACGACACAACCTCCGCCGTCATTGCGAGGAGGCCATGGCCGACGAAGCAATCCAGTCCTTCCGCGTGTCGCTTGAGGACTGGATCGCCACGTCGCTGCGCTCCTCGCGATGACGGTGTTTTATTTACACGGCATTGCATCAATCATAGGCCTTAGAGGTTATAGTGACGCTTCAGCTCGGCCACGAGGTCCAGCTTCTCCCACGAGAAATGGCCGTCATCTTCGGGATCGCGCCCGAAATGCCCGAACGAGGAGGTCTTTTTGTAAATCGGCCTGTTCAGCCCCAGATGCTCGCGGATTGCGCGGGGCGTCAGCTTGACGCACTGGCGCAGCACATCGACCAGATTCGTGTCGTCCACATGGCCCGTGCCATGCGTCGTGGCATAAACGGCCAGAGGTTCAGACACGCCGATGGCGTAAGCCAACTGGATCGTGCAGCGATCGGCAATGCCCGCCGCCACGACATTCTTGGCCATATAGCGCGCCATGTAAGCCGCCGAGCGATCGACCTTGGTGGGATCCTTGCCCGAGAACGCGCCGCCGCCATGCGGAGCCGCGCCGCCATAGGTATCGACAATGATCTTGCGTCCCGTCAGGCCCGTATCGCCGTCCGGCCCGCCGATGACGAATCGCCCCGTCGGGTTGACATAAAAGAACTCTTCGTCGCACATCCAATTCTCCGGCAGTGCCTTGAGAACATAGGGACGCACCATTTCGCGGATTTGATCCTGCTCGACGCTTTCGTCATGCTGCGTGGAAACCACAATGCGCGCCGCGCGCACGGGCTTGCCATCCACATACTCAAGCGTAATCTGGCTCTTCGCATCCTGTCCCAAAAGCGGCAACTTGCCCGCGTGGCGATCCTCGGACATGAAGCGCAGGATATTGTGCGCGTAATGCAGCGGGGCTGGCATAAGGCTCGGCGTTTCATTGACGGCATAACCGAACATGATCCCCTGATCGCCCGCGCCTTCGTCCTTGTCGGCTTCATGGTTGGCATCAACACCCATCGCGATATCGCTGGATTGGGCATGGACGTAAATCTGGACATCGGCCCACTGCCAGTGGAAGCCCTTTTGCGCATAGCCGATTTCGCGAACGGCCTGACGCGCTGCCTCTTCCATCTCGTGCGGTGTGATAGAAGCCGGCCCACGGATTTCGCCAGCGATCACGATACGGTTCGTGGTGGCAAGCGTCTCGACCGCAACGCGGCTGTGCGGGTCCTCTTTAAGGAACAAATCGACAATAGCATCCGAGATACGGTCACAAACCTTATCAGGATGGCCCTCGCCGACAGACTCGGACGTAAACAGAAAGTTCTTATGGTTGCTGGTCATGAAAGACGCCCCCTTTGCAGAAGATGTATTTGGAAGACCGCAGGAATCGCACGAAACAGGAACAAGATCAAGCCCGTTAAACGGGAATACCATGCCATTCGCGGTCTTATTCTATAAACAAATGAAGTGACACATAGGACATCAAATTTCCCTCCCCCTCGCGGGGAGGGATTAAGGGAGGGGGGGAGTCGCCGTCAGCACAAAACAGAAGCCTTTTGTCCCTGTCCGTCCGCCCCCACCCCAACCCCTCCCGCGAAGGGAGGGGCTTAGTATGTCGCCCTTTATGCGGTTGTCAGTCTTACTCCGACTCGGCCATGGACTTGATCAGCTCGTAAACCTTGCGGCGCGTTTTGGCGTCCTGAATTTTATAGTAGGCACGAATAAGCTCCAGCGTCTCGCGACGATGCAGCATTTCGTTCTCACTCCCCCCCATATCGAGCGGCGTCTGCTCGTTTTCGGCAAACCCTATCTGAGCGGAAGGTGAAAGCCGGTCCGTGCGCACATCGTCAAAGAAATAGGAAATGGACACATCGAGGATTTTGGCGAACTGGTAAAGGCGGCTGGACCCCATCCGGTTCGTGCCACGCTCATACTTCTGTATTTGCTGAAAGGTCAAGCCGCAGGCCTTGCCAAGCTGTTCCTGACTCATGCCCAACAGATTCCGGCGCAGACGAAGGCGCGACCCGACGTGAACATCGACGGGATCAGGATGTGTTTTATATGGCTCTTTTTTACATACCGCAGACACGTTACCGACAGCCCCAAGCAACCCTTATTGAATACAGGGATGTATGAAGGGTTTTGCCGCAAAAAAAAAGCACAAACTTTCCATGGCATTCAAGACCGAAGGGGTCTTGAATAGAAGAATCGAATAAATCCTATACATAGCAACAGGATAGAAGCCAAAACCTGCGCCCCCTCACGATGCCGGACCCAAAAGGTCCGCGCGGGCAGAGCCTGAGGCAACGCCGCATCCAAAAAGGCAGCCTTCCCATCAAACGGAGCCAAAACCGCCACACCATAAGGATCGACCACGCCCGTCATCCCCTTATTCGCTGCGCGAACAAGCGGGATGCCCTCCTCAATAGCCCGCGCACGGGCAATGGCAAAATGCTGCTCGGGCCCCATGGTATGGTCATACCATGCATCGTTGGTGACATTGACAAACAGTGCGGGCGGATCAGCAGGATCCAAAACATCGCCGGAAAAGAGGACCTCATAACAAATCAAGGCTCCAAACGGCGGCAAACGGGGAACCCGCAAGGTCCGTGGTCCGTCGCCCGCCGTGAAGTCCGAGCCCTTCATGGCAATCGCGTCCACCGTGATCAAAGAGCGCAGCGGCATATATTCCCCGAACGGGACAAGGTGATGCTTGTCGTAACCGGCGATCACATTCCCCCGCGCATCCATCCCGATCAGCGAGTTATAAAAAGCCAGCGTCCCGTCCTCTTGCGGCTGCCGCCGGAGCACGCCTGTCAGCAGCACCGTGTCCTTTGCCATCCGCGCCGCCAACGCACTGCGCAGCAGCGGGTCTTCGGCCAGATGATAGGCCGTCGCGGTTTCCGGCCAGATGTAATGCGTGATGGGAACAGCCGAAGGTGCATCGAAAGAAAGAGCCATAAGCCCTTCGAAATTAGTCTGTTTTTGATCCTGCCGCCACTTCATGGCCTGCGCCTGTTCGGGCTGGACCAGACGCAGGGTCACACCCTCGACAAAAGCGGGCACCCGCCCCTGCAACCGCCAGCCCCCAGCCGCAACAAGAACAACCAAAACCATCAGGCCAAGGCCATTGGTGATCAACGCTTTGCGTGTGTCCGTTAAAGCAAAAAGCGAAGGCAACAACACCAAAACCAGCGTCAGGAGCGTGAGCCCCTCAAGCCCGATCACACTCACCACCTGAAGCGGCCAAAGCCAATCGCCCCAGACATAGCCCAGCATATCCCAAGGAAAACCCGTAAACAGATGCCCCCGCGCCAGCTCGGCTCCGAACCAAAGCAACGCCAGAACCAGCGGCCCCTCGACCCGCCTGACGCCCCACCGCCAAGTCCCCCAAACGGCCAGCGCATAGTAAAGCGAAAACAGCGCGGGCAACCCCGCCAACGCAAAGGGCAAAGCCCACCAAAAGCTTTTGATATCCACAAAGAGCGAGCCGGAAATCCAGTGCAGGCTGACCATCAAGAGCCCGAAGGCGAAACTCCACCCCAGCCCAAAAGCCTGCCGCCCCGTCCCCGCCCCCAGTAAAAGCAAATAAAGAACCGGAAACGCGACCCACAAAACCGGAAAGGCATCAAAAGGCGGAAACGCAAAAGACGCCAAAACCCCCGCCGCAAAAGCAGCGAGATAACGCGGAAAGCCGGAGGCGGATTGGGTCCACGTCAAAAAAGAAAAGAAATGGAATGCCAGCCGGTGCCTGTCCCGTGCTTCGACACGGAGCTGGCATGACATTGTGCTTGTTAAAAATCCCACGTTCACACCCCACACCACCACCCCTCGCCGAGCCTCACAACACGACGAAAAGCTGATGACAATTTAACCCGAGTTAGGGGGTAATTTGCCCCCCCCTTGTAGGAGAAGAAAGGGGAAACATGCAGCATAGCATCCCCCTCACCAAGAAAAACTAAGGCCTTGCTATCGCAAGACCAAGTTTTTCTATCCTCTCCCTCCGGGGGAGAGGACCCCCATAACCCGAGTTATTTTATCTCCCCCCTGGAGGGGGAGAAAGCAAAATCTTAGGCTTACGTAGTAAGTCTTAGATTTTGCAAGAGAGGGGGAAGAATCCCTCCCCGTACAAACACCCTATTTCTTCGCGCGCCGCACCCGCACCCGCTTGATGCGGTTGGTGTCGGTTTCCAGAACGTCGAACAGGATGCCCGCCGCGCCTTCGACCGTTTCACCAATCTGGGGAATATGTCCAGCCAGATGAAAGACGTATCCGGCCACGGTGTCAATTGTCTCGCGCTCCTCGGCGGTCAACAGGGGGCCAACCCGCGCTTCAAACGGCTCGATCTCCATCCCCGCATCGACAAAAAGCGTGCCGTCAGGCCGCGTAATGATCGGGGCCGTTTCGGGGTCGTCATGCTCATCCTCGATCTCGCCGACGATTTCTTCGACCAAATCCTCGATGGTCACCAGCCCGTCGATCCCGCCAAACTCGTCCACCACCATGGCCATATGCTGGCGCGTCTGGCGCATCTGGATCAGGAGTTTGGAGGCAGGCATGGATGGCGCAACAAACAGAACGGGCCGGATCAAGTCCCGAATCCGCGCCATTTTCTTCAGCGCCAGACACCCGAAAACGTCCTTCAGATGAACCATACCGATGGTTTCATCCAGCGTTTCGCGGTAAACGGGAATACGGCTGTGCACATCCTCGGACATCAGGACGACCAGTTCGTCCAGCGAGCTGTCCGTATCAATCGCCACGATCTGGGCGCGGGGCACCATGCAGTCCCCGACCTCTTTTTCCCTGAGCGAGAGAATATTATCCAGAAAAACGCGCTCGGCCGTCGGCGGGCCGTCAGTGGCGTCGGACTCTTCGATCAGCTCGTCCACCGCCTCGTGCAACGCCACGATCTCGGCCTTGCCCTGAAACCGTTCCTTTGTTCTGGCCCATAAGCGGCCCAGCCAACTTGGCGGTTCTTCTTGGTCGGCCACCGCCGTGGCCGGTAAAGTCAAAGGATCGTTCATTGCGTCCGTTTTGCGCTCCTGCGCGTTAAATCCAGTTCTTCAAGCGGCGCATAAGGGTCGGGGAGACCCAGCGTCGCCATAATCTGCCGCTCCAGCTTTTCCATCCGCGCGGCGCGCCCATCCGTGTCATGGTCAAACCCGAAAAGGTGCAACAGCCCATGAACAACCAGATGCGTGACGTGGTCAAGCGGTTCTTTGAGCTCGGCCTTTGATTCTTTTAGCACAGTGCCATAAGCCACGGCAATATCGCCCGCATAAAGCTCTTCCCCCTTGGCAAAGGGCTTTTTGGACCTTTTGAGAAGAGCCGGACGCTCAAACTGGGGGAAAGACAGCACATTGGTGGGCTTATCCACCCCCCGATAGTCCCTGTTAAGGACATGGACAGCCTTGTCCGAGGTCAGAAGTACCGAGGCCTGCGTGGCCGGAGCCAAGGCGATCAGACTCGCCGGCAAACAGGCCAACGTCAGCCGCGCCGCCGCCTGAAGCCGCGCCTGCAGCCCCGTAAGCTTGCTCCAGCTCACGCCCTCAACCTCAATAATAAGATGATCTTTTTTCTTCATCGCCTTGCTTTTAAAAGATTTTAACGCCGTTTTGAGGTCAAAACCACCCCACCAACGACCGTGAAACTATTAGCATTTCTTGAGCCCAAAGGGAAGGGCGTGGTACAGTCAGGTCAAATAAAAACAAAGGCGTTAGCGAGACATAAGATGAATGAAGACAAAAACACTGCCACCATAAGAATTATGGCGATCATCATGAACACAGCCTATCAGATGGCTGCCAAAGACCTCAACATCCCCGTTACGGCTCTTCGGACCCGCCTTGCCTCTTACCCCGAGGCCGAGCGGCAGAAAAAGGCTCATACCCTCTTCATCGCCATCAATAAAGCGGCCCCCGCCGCAACCACTCAAGAGGCTTTAATCATCGCAGCCCTGCCCCGCAAAGAAGCTGAAGACCATATTCGTTTTTTCGCCCGTCCGCTGGCCGATGCCCTGACCCTTCATCTTGGTAGCTAACTTTTCGGTAGCATCCCCTTCCATTATTGACTAACCTGCGCCCCCATGAACTGGCTTACCAACTTTGTCCGCCCCAAAATCCGCGCGCTTGTCGGCTCTCAAAAAGAGATCCCCGACAACCTGTGGGAAAAGTGCGTGGGCTGCAATGCCATGCTGTTCAAGCGCGAGCTTGAAGAGAACCTGAACGTCTGCCGCCATTGTGGCCAGCATATGAAGCTGCCGCCGCTCAAGCGGCTGGAGATGCTGTTCGATGAGGGGGCCTTTACCCTTGTCCCCGTCCCCAAGGTGATCGTCGATCCCCTGAAGTTCCGCGACCAGAAACGCTATACCGAGCGTCTTAAGGAAGCCCAAAGCAAGACGGGGCAAGCCGATGCCATTATGGTTGGCGAGGGCAAACTGGGCGGCAAGCCCGCCGTCATCGCGGCCTTTAACTTCGCGTTTCTGGGCGGCTCCATGGGGATGGCTGTCGGTGAAGGTCTTGTGACCGCCGCCCGCCGTGCGATTGAGCTTCGCGCCGCCTTCATCGTTGTGCCCGCTTCGGGCGGGGCGCGGATGCAGGAAGGGATGCTGTCCCTGATGCAGATGCCGCGCTCCATCATCGCGGCCAAGCATGTCAAAGATGCGGGCCTTCCCTATATCGTTGTTTTCACCGACCCGACCACGGGCGGTGTGACGGCTTCGTTCGCCATGACGGGCGATGTGCATATTGCCGAAAAAGGGGCACTCATCGGCTTTGCCGGACGGCGCGTGATCGAAAGCATCGTGCGCGAGGTCCTGCCCCCCGCCTTCCAGCGGTCGGAATACCTGAAAGACCATGGCATGATCGACGTCGTCGTCACGCGCCACGAGCTACGCGAGACTTTGGTGCGCGTTTTGGACCTTTTGACCGGCAGTGACCGCCGTCCGCAAAGCGGGCTGCGCCTGACCGCCCCGCCGCCGCCCCACGGGGCCCGCATTCCGCCCGCCGTGGCCCGCCAAAAATAAGCGACGTTCTTCATGGATTTTTCCGGCGACATTCTGGAACGGTTTCGCGTCGCGCATGGCAAGGACATTGATCTGGGGCTCCGCGCTCCCTATCTGGACCTTTTGGCCGCGATGGGCTCGCCGGAAAAGCACCTCCCCCCCGCGCTGGTTGTCGGCGGGACGAACGGTAAGGGCTCCACCTGCGCTTTTCTCCGGGCGATGATCGAGGCCACGGGTCGCAGCGTCCATGTCTTTACTTCCCCCCACCTTGTTGCCTTTTATGAACGCATCCGCATTGCAGGCAAGCTGATCGGCGAAAGCGAGCTGGCTTCTATCCTCACGGAAATCGAAGGCAAGGCCGAAAAAGGCGGCGTCAGCCTTTTCGAGGCCATTACCGCCGCCGCCCTGACCGCCTTTGCCCGTCACAAGGCGGATGCCACGCTGCTTGAAGTCGGGCTGGGCGGACGGCTTGACTCGACCAATGTTTTGCCCGCGCCGCTGGGGACCGTGATCTCGCGCCTGTCGTTCGATCACCGCGCGTTTCTGGGCGAAAGCATGGCCCAAATCGCCTATGAAAAGGCGGGGATCATGCGCAAGGACGTGTCGTGCTTCATTGCGCCCCAACCCTCGCGCGAAGCTTTGACATCCCTCAAGGAACAAGCCGCTGAAAAAGGCGCGCCGCTGGCCATCGGCGGCAAAGACTGGCGCATCGAAGAAGACCCCGCCGGACGCTCGTTCCGCTATATCAGCAAAGAGCGATCCGTCGAGGGCCTGCCTTTGCCCGCGCTGATCGGCAAACACCAGTTATGGAATGCAGGGCTTGCGATTGCGGCCAGCTCTGCCCTTCCCTTCCCCGTGCCCGATGAAGCGATCCGCAAGGCCATGACAACCGTCACCTGGGCGGGCCGCTTGCAACGCCTGACCGGTGGCAAGTTGCTCCCCCTTCTCCTGACCGGCAGTGAGCTGTGGCTGGATGGCGGGCATAATGATTCAGCCGGAGAAGTCCTTGCCGCCCAGATGGACCAGTGGCTCACCGACGACAAGCCGCTCGATCTGATTTACGGGATGCTGACCACCAAAGTGCCGGAAGAGTTTTTGACACCGATTTTGCCCTATGTCCGCCGCATCCGCACCGTCAGAATCGACGGCGAGACAGCGGGTTTCTCCGCTGAATCCCTCGCCGCCCGCGTGGCCGCCATGGGGGCCCGTGATGTCCACCCTTGTGAATCCCTGCATGAAGCCCTGCGCAGTCTGGCCCATGCCGCCAAATACGACAACAGCATGCCCCGCTGCCTGATCACCGGCTCGCTCTATCTCGTCGGACAGGCACTGAAGGAAAACGGGTAAGGCATCCAAGCTCTCTATAGCTCTCCCCCCTGGCGGGGGAGAAAGCAAAGTCTTAGATTTTGCAAGAGAGGGGGTAATGACCAGCAGTGCCTTACCCCCGCACCAGTAAAAACTATGGACTTAGCTTTCGCTAATACCAACGGTCCGATGAAAACACCCACTACGTCATCGCGAGGACCCCGCACTTGATGCGGGGGACGTGGCGATCCAGTCCCCAAGTTTTCGGCAGTAGGACTGGATTGCCGCGCTCCCTGCGGTCGCTCGCAATGACGAAGGTAGCGCGACTCGTGAGTCATTTCATCGGGCCGTTGGTATAAGCCCAAGTTTTCACATCCTCTCCCGCCAAGGGGAGAGGGAAAGGGGGACAACATTCATAACAACAACACTCAATCCTTCTTCTCCATCAGTTGCAAGATCGTCAACCGTTTGTCGGAGAGGTTTTTGAGCTCGGCCCCTTTTTCGGTGAGGACCATGGGGTGCAGGCCGACATATTTATCCTCTTTGCCGCCGACAGCTAGCCGCCATGTGCCCGCCGCCTCGGCGCGATAGGCCTGCGCGGCCAGATAGAGAAGCGCGTCATGGCCTTCGAAGGGGACGTTCTTGTCGGCATTAGCTAGGCCGTCGAACAAAGTCGAGCCGTCCACCTTGGGCACTTGAGCCATCCAATAAAGGACGGGTAAGGTGTCGGCGCGCCCCAGCGTCGCAAGGCCGACTTTGGCCTTGTCGAACCACGCCTTTGAGGCCGCATCGTCACCAATAACACCAAGCCCATAGGCCAACGCGGCCATGGAAACCGGCTTCAGGGCCTTGTCCAGACTGGTTTGCGCGAAATAGCGCAGGCCCGATGGATCGACCTGGCCCGCCTTGGCCATCGCGGCAAAAGCAATGGCGCGATCATCCCGCTCTTCTTCGTCAAACCATGTGTTTTGCAGTTTCAACGCCAGCCATTCGGCGGCCAGATCCGTTGCGGGCTCGACCCGTCCGGCCAAAAGAACCATGGCTGCCGCCGTGCTGACCAGATCGCTGGGATCACCCTCTTTTTGGGCCGAGAAACCGCCATCGACATTCTGGCGGGTCTGGATAATCTCGCGCCGCGCCGTGCGTAAAAGCTCTAGACGCTCGGGACTGATGAACCCGGCCAAAGCCAGACTGTCGCCCCACAAACGGGCCGCTTCAAGCCACAAGGACAAATCGACCGTCGTCTTGGCAGCCATATCGACATAGGGCCACAACAATGTCTCGACATCCGGCAGGCTGCCAGGTACCACAAGCGCGAAGCGGCAAAGCGGTGCCGAGCAAGCGGCAGGCACAGCAAGCGACAAACTCTGTTGCGGCTCAAGATTTTGTGTTGTCGATGTGAAAACCGGCGGCTTGTCAGGTTTAGCCGACAGAAGCCATTGGCCATGCGCCACCGCCTTCCCTTCGTAAGAGAGCGTCAGGGCAACCGATCCATCCACCCACCGGTTGGCGACAAGCCCGATTGACAAGGGCACTTTGCCGCCTCTGACCAGCTTGATTTTATCGGCGACCTTGCCTTTGATCTCGACCCCTTCGGGGACGGAGAGCGCGATATCGTAACTGCCCGCCGGTCCTTCGTCGTTCGAGATCATAACCGGAAGCGTCACACGCTGGCCAATCGCCACTTGCTGGGGTGCTTTACCGCTGATCGAGACCAAAGGCCGGACAAGCACATGCAGGGCCGTCGTACCGAACTGTCGCTCATTCCACGCCGTGAGCCGGACTGTGGCTTCGGCCTCGCCGTCAGGCAAAGCAAAGGCCAAGCTGGCCTTGCCGTCAGCCCCCACCTGAGAAGCAGGCAGCACCAACGGCTGGATATAGGGCTGGCCGCTTGGCCGCGTAAAGGTCACGATACCTTGAACCGAGGTCGGCCTTTTTTCCTGAATAGAGGCAACCTGTACCGCAAGCTCGGCAGGCCCTCCGGCGCGGAAGCCAGAAGGCGGGACCAGTTTAAAAACCAGATCGTCGTCGCCGCGACGAATCATCAGCTTTTGCTCACTCTGCGCCGGTTTGGCTGCTCCGCTGAACCGCGCTTCGACATGAACCATGACTTGCTGGCCCCAGTCCGCCGCAGGTTTAATCTCGACAACCGTGTCGCCCGCCTTCATTTCCTTGTGCAACGTCTGGCGCACGCGTCCGTCAGCGACGACCATGCTGACCATCGCGGGCTTGGCCAACGTAATCGTGAGCGGGTTATTGGCGCCGACATCAAGCCGTGTGCCGGGCGAAGACAGCCTGAGACGGCTATCTTCCTTCGGGGCCGGATTGTTCACATAACGACCAGCATCGAAGGTCCGCCTTGCCACGACCACGCCTTCGGCATTGGTGATTTCGAAAACATAGTGCCCCGCCGTCACGGGCCAAGTCACAACCGTATCGTCCGTTGCCGATAAGGCCAGTGCCCCGCCGCCAATCCGCCGCTGGTTGGGTAGAGGCTTATAGTCCCAGTGCCCCTCGGACGCGAACCATTCAAAGCTGCGCCCTTCTTCATAGATGTGATAATAAAGATTGTCTTGCGCCCGCCGATGGCCATTGCTATCCCGCAGCGTGACCGAAAAGGCGGCCAGGCTGTTTTCGGCAAAGGCCTTTTCCCCGAAAAGCGGCTTGATCTCGAGCCCGCTCATGATCTTGAACGGCACCGAGCCGGATTCATCGGCGCGCAGCGCACTCTCTCCCTCTTCCTTCGGCTTGGCCTGACTGACCCGCTCATGGCTTTTCACCGGCAAGGCCAGCGTCGCCAAGGTCGTGCCGTCCTTGCGGCCCCAGACCAGTTTCCATGTCACATTGCGCCCCAAAACCGGCAGTGGCACCGCCAACGTCGTCACGCCCGCCGCCTGCTCTGGCAAAGGAAGCGTGCGGTAAATCCGGCGGTCGCTGCGCAAGACCTTGATCACCGTATTGCCCATATCCAGCATTTTACCGGCTTGATCCTGCGCATAAAGCGTCAGCACCGCCGTTTCACCAGAGGCATAGGCTTCGCGGTCCAGAGCCATCGAAGCCTGAACAGCCAGATCGGGGGGCAACAAGTCGTGCGACGTGCTCAGATCGACGATGTCCACCGCCCCGCTGCCAACCTCGACCGTCGCGACAAAGGCCGCCTTCATATCTTGGGGCTCTAGCGGCAGATACAAGCCACCATCCGCACCCGTCATGCCTTCGGCCAGCAT
>JAQUHK010000107.1 GCA_028683655.1 Alphaproteobacteria bacterium | reverse complement strand
CGACGCACATCCCCTGAAGAAAAAACATCGCATGTGATCGACGTTTTTTCGTCCGTCGCGGATAGCTATGACATCATGAACGATCTGATGTCGATGGGGCTGCACCGTTTGTGGAAAGACCGTTTTGTCGGAAAAATGGCCCCACGAGCGGGCGAGAAAATCCTCGATGTCGCAGGTGGCACAGGCGACATTGCGCTACGCTGCCTGAAAGCAACCCGAGGTGCAGCCGAGATAACCGTCTGCGATCTCAATCCCGATATGATCAGGGTCGGCAGGCAAAAAGCTGTCGATGCGGGCTGGCTGGATAATCCTGACTGGGTTGTTGGCAATGCTGAAAAACTCCCTATCGCCACGAGCAGCATGGACCTTATCTGCATCGCTTTCGGCCTACGCAACGTGACGCGCATTGACTCGGCTCTGGCCGAGTTCTACCGCACAGCCAAGCGAGGCGGGCGGTTCTTTTGCCTTGAGTTTTCGCCAGTCGTCATCAGGCCGCTTCAGCCTCTCTATGATCTTTACAGCTTCAGCGTCCTGCCATGGCTTGGCGAACGTGTAGCACAGGATCGGGAATCCTATCAATATCTGGCCGAAAGCATTCGCCAGTTTCCCCGCCCCGAAAACCTCGCCGCGCGAATGACAACGGCGGGGTTCGAACAGGTCAAATGGGAGCCTCTGGCCGGCGGCATTGCGGTCCTTCATTCTGGCTGGAAACTATAAGTTTTATACAGTTAACCATAAAAGCCTGTTATAATACCCCGATGAAAAAGATGCCCCTACCTTCCCAGCAGCTCGAGCGGCGCAAGACACCTCGCCGCCACGAGGATCGCTCGCTCCCGAACTTTCAGGATATGGTCGAAGGTGCCGTTCAAGGCATCCTGATCCACAGCAACTTTAAACCTCTTTTTGTCAACAACGCCTTCGCGCGGTTGTTCGGCTATGACAAACCGGAGGAACTGCTCGCCCTCCCGCTGATCCGTCCGCTTTTCCCCGCCGAGCTTTGGCCGGAAATCGAACTGGAATATAATCGTTTCATCCGCGGCGATACCTCTACGCAAATAAGCCGCATGATGGGAACCGGACGGGATGGCACT
Organism: Alphaproteobacteria bacterium; assembly: GCA_028683655.1. GTDB lineage: Bacteria > Pseudomonadota > Alphaproteobacteria > UBA9219 > UBA9219 > UBA8914. Next base: position 5,913 of record JAQUHK010000107.1, on the reverse strand, counting down.
GACATTTGGCTTTCGACAACCAAACGCATCATTGACTGGCATGGCACGCCAGCTGTCCAGATCACGGCATTTGACATCAGTAAACAGGTCGCGATGGAGCAGCTTTTGCTTGGCAATGAGCAACAGCTGCGCGGCATTTTGGAAATCCTGCCTGTGCCGATCTATATTGCCCGCCGCCGCGACGGCAAGCTTTTGTTTGTCAACCGCAAGACCTGCCTGCTGCTTCAACAGGGGGCAGGGGCCATGCTCCGCTCTTCCTCCGAACAGTTCTTTGTCGATCAGGAAGACCGCAGCAAGATCCACATGATGATCGACAGCGTCCCCGATGTCCGCGAGATTGAAGTTAAAATGCGCACGGCGCAGGGCAGGGAGTTCATGGCTGAACTGGCTGCCATCCGCATCATTTATGGCGAACAACCGGCGATGCTCGTCTCGCTGAATGACATCTCCGAGCGTAAGAAAATGGAAGCCGAGCTGTTCCATCAGGCCAACACCGACTCCCTGACGGGCCTGAGCAATCGACGTTATTTCATGATACAGGCCGAGCAAGAAATCCGCCGCGCCCATCGTTTCTCGCGCGCGCTGTCCGTCATCATGATGGACCTCGACCATTTCAAGCATATCAACGATACATATGGTCACGCAGCTGGCGACATTGCGCTTGAGACGATTGTCAAAGCGAGTCTTGAGAGCTTGCGCGAGTCCGATATCATGGGCAGGCTGGGCGGTGAGGAGTTTGCCATCCTGTTGCCGGAAACCTCCCTTGAGGCCGCCAGCGAGGTTGCCTCTCGTCTTCTGACGAACATCGCCCAAACACCGATACCGACCGGCAAGAAGGTCATTCACTGCACAACCAGCCTCGGCGTTGCCGAGCTGCGCTCCACTGATAGCAGCATTGACGAGCTATTATGCCGCGCCGACGACGCGCTGTTTGTGTCGAAGGAAAACGGGCGAAACAGGGCTACGCTGGGTCAATAGCTTTTGACACTTCCTGCTGCGCCCGCTGCCAACATACCGCCAGCAATACCGCCAGCAATATGGGCGTAAACTGAAAGGCAGTATGCGCAAATGATCTGGCCAACAAAGGCCACACCCACGTGAACGCCAAAAGCGTTTTCTCATACGGCAAAAAAACCGTCCTGCTCCCACGTCCGGCTAGCAAAACGATAGGAAGGGCCAGCAAAACGAGGTCATAGTCCAGAATATAAGGCGTTGCCAATAAGGAGGCGACGCAAAGGACCGCTATCTTCGTCTCAAGAGAGGATTTCCCGCGCCATATCAGCAAAGAAGCAACACAGCTCACAACAGCCGCGCCTGTCTGCAAAACATAGGCGGTTATGATGCTTCCTCCGCTTTGCCGGACAAGCGCGAAAACACTCTGGATTTTTTCCCATCCGGTGTTTCCCTGTTCCAGAACGATCTGTTTTGTGAAAGCTGTATTTTGAAAAAACGCAGCCCAAACTTCTGACCCCAGCCAAAGATAGGAGGCGATAAGGCTGGCAAAAGCAAAGAACACGCTCCACAGTGCCGGGCGATAATACCGCCCCGCAAACAAAGCGAGGGGCAAGAAAAGAAAAAACTGCGGTTTATAAACCAAAAGCCCAAAGCATAGCCCCGAAAGCCACGAGGAACGTCCTAGCAAAACGAAGCCGATAACGTACAAGGCTGTCGTCAGAAAACCGTTTTGTCCATGCCCTAGATTGATAAAAACAGCAGGAAATGCGGCAAGAGGGACAAGAAAATCTCTAAAGGGTAGCCCAAGCCACCTGAAAGCCAGAAACAGCAGGGCCATCGTCCCCAACAGATAAACCAGCAAGGCCATCAAATAGGGCATCGTGCCAAGCAGGTAGGCCATCCCCAGAAACGGCGGTGGATAATGCCAGCCGTAATAGGGCGTCTGCGTGCTCCCCATAATTTCTTGTTCAACCTGATGCTGATAGGCAGGCTCATAAACACGAGCAGGTTGTGCTCTATGCAAAATGACACCCGCAGCATAAACATTTAGAAAGTCCGTACCCAACGGTTTTCCGTCACGATCAAAACCGCCGTGCGCCGTTGCGACGAGCAGAACTAACGCGACTAAAAATAGAGCGAAAAAGAGGCGAGGATAAACGACGAAACGTTCCCGCGTAAGCCATGTTCCCTGACGAACGGACTGAACAAACGAATCAAACACGCGGCAAAATCCCCTCTTATACCCACTCGTATTTACCGGAGTATTTAAAGCACTAGAAGAAATCAAGCCTTAAAAGCCAGGGTAGAATCTTAAATTACGAACGATTTCTTAAAAGAAAGCTTATCGTCGTGGATTTCGAAAAGAGAACCCCACGACGATAAGCTTTCTTGTTACCGAAAACATCCCTTGAGGCCGCCAGCAATATGAGCGTGCCTGAAAGGCAGCATACGTAAATCATCTGGTCAACAAAGGCCATAGGCTGTCTTTACTTAAAAGCAACAACCCGCATCCAACTGCCTTCAGCCGTCTGGCCCGGCTCTTCTTCGTCGATCGTCCAGCTTGAGAAGCCGGTATTGCGCAACAGCTTCTCGACACCGCCACGCCCCCACAGGCGATAGTATCTTGGCGCACCTCGCTCCTCATTGGTCCACTTTTCGCCCTTGCCCTTTTGCAGGCTGAAGGCAAAACGGCCACCAGGGCGCAAGGCCGCCAGAACCTTGCTGGTTACCAAGATCGTCTCCTCGCGCGTGAAGTGCAGCAAGACGGCATTGGCAAAGATAAGGTCATAGCTGCCGACAATCGGGTCAAGGATAGCGTTATGCAGGCGCGCATTCAGACCGCGCTGTTTCATGATCTCGACAAAGGCCTGCGCTGCATCACTGCACTCAACGGCATAGCCCAACCATTCCATATACTCGGCATCGAGGCCATTACCGCTGCCGATTTCAAAGATACGAGTCGTATAGGGCATACCCGCCAAGGCCGAATCAACCCATCGACGCAGGCTGCCCGAAACCTTCTCGTTCACTAGGGGGAGGTAAGCATTGCCTAAACGCTCGTAAGCATCCAAGGTTTTCTGATTTGATGTCGAGATCAAGACTCAGTTCTCCGCTTGTTGACGGCTCATACTACCATAAATGGGTAGCATCTTCTAGCCCATATCGACGGAGACAAAAAGAAAAAAAAGACATTACGCTTTGTTTTTTATGGGGTTATTAAGAAAAGAAACCCTAACGCCCTCTAATTTATGACAGTCCTATTTTGAAAAAATTATTTCTCCTTGATATTTCAAGTGCCCCGATATCTCACCCCAAGGCCTTCCAGCAGGGCAATAAAAAATCTTTGATTTTCGAGCCAAACAGGGTAGATAGCTACCTCTGCTGACAGCAAGTGCCCCTTGCTGCCCCATCGGACCTGCCGAGACCTGACCGCGACAGACGTTCAAAGTCGCCCAAAGGCCCAACCATCGGCATGGTGCATACAAAATGCGGAGAGGTGGCCGAGTGCCCGTTCGACGAAGTCGAACAGACAAAAGGCTCAACCACTCGGCATATAATTGTGAAGTGCGGAGAGGTGGCCGAGTGGTTGAAGGCGATCGCCTGGAAAGCGGTTGTAGGGTGTTGAGCCCTACCGTGAGTTCGAATCTCATCCTCTCCGCCAGCTTTTTTACAATTACAACTCATATATGATTTTCGGATGCGACGAAAAGTCGCAATAGCTTCAACACGTTCTGCGAAAAGCTGTTGACCTCGATTTTCCGAACCCGCCCAGCACGATTGCCAGATAGGCCAAAACTCTCTAAAAGTTATGGTAGCTGTTGACTCGGTACGGCAAAGTTAAGTCAACAGGTTAGGTGTTGTGGTTGTATGTTGAATGGTGAGCGGAGGTTACATAAACAACGTGGGAAGGCATGAAAAAATTATTTCGCCACACGATAAATGAGCTTGAAAAGCTGGTGCAGGAACTCTCTCTAAAATTCCCGCAACCCATTCCTGTGCCATATGGAGATCATTTTGTTTTCAGCCACCCTGCGAATGTGAGAAGCGACGTACTGGCTTCATTCTTAAAAACGGTGCGTATTGTTAGCCTATTAAATGCATCACTTTGTCTTCTTGAAAATGGCTATACGCAAGAATCTTACATCTTGTGCCGCGCAATTGATGAGGCAGGTGAAGACATTACATTCCTTGCTCATTCTATAGGGGAGGCGGGGACATCGGATGACCAGAAGAAATTACTAAAAGAATTTTATCAAGAAGAGTTAGTCAATTCGTCTGACCCTCTATCTTCTGCGCCGCGCGATAGAGTTGGGCGAAAAAAGATTCGAGCAGCAATAAGCTCCATTCCCATTGAGGCTGGCGATCCGCATACAATACGAACAACAGTAAAAGCTATTGATCAGTTATTTTCTGGGTTTGTTCATGGCGCATATGTGTTCATTATGGAAATGTTTGGAGGGTGGCCCCCCAGATATCATATGCACGGAATGTCCGGCACCCCGCGGATATCCGAATGCGAAGATAACTTCGTGAATCACCTATATCGGTCAATTTTAGCAGTTGAAGCGGTAGCGCATCGAGCTCAATGTGAAGATGTTGCGTTGCGCACGAATGAGTTAAGCAAGAAATTTGCTGAAACAACAGGCTGTTTAAACATCAAGACTGGCGCACGCAAAGGGGAGCAAACATGAAAGAGATAACAATAGGACTCTTTGCATTTCTGTTGAACTTGAGCGTCGCGCAAGCAGCCGCTAATGTTTATGTTATACAAGTTGCTCATAATGATGAATTGTTCATTATAAATGATAATAAATATTCCGCCAAAACGTATTGTCTGGGATGGAAAGAAGGTGAAAGAGTAATTTTTATTGATGGAAGCCCGAATGGAATTTGCACATCTGCTGTGCTTTACAATATAGACAGAAAAAAAGAGTGCAGGGTCTGGTGTGAGTGAATTGAATTCAGAAAGAAAAATTACGATCCATATCAGTGTGTTAGCTCGATAGGAATTGTCGCGCCAGTCACCTCCACCCCGCCATTGTTTTATAGATCAATGGCTTACATAGTGTTTTTGTGGTGTGCCACGCGAGTGAGGCATCACCATGTACGCACCGCATTATCTGACCCGTTCCCGTCATCAGATTTACTACTTCCGATTCCCAATCGCCGCGATTTTGCATCCTGAGGGCAAACCAAGCCATATCAGGCTATCTCTTGAAACCCGTTGTCCTATTTTTTTTGTTTTCGGTCGAATGAGGGAGGCTGATGTTGTCACGAATAAAATATCCACTTGCGTGCATATGCATATTAATGCATATATAAAAACCATGAATCAAACCATCAAAATCCTTTCCGCTCTTGCCGAACCGATACGCTTTGAGGCTGTGCGTCTCATGTGGGATGGACGGGAGCATTGCGTATGCGAGCTTATGGAGGTGCTGGACAAAGGTCAGTCCACCATGTCGCGCCACATGACTGCTCTTAAAAAAGCGGGGCTTGTCGTGGATCGACGTGATGCCCAATGGGTGCGCTATCGCCGAAACCCCGAACTGCCCAAACAGCTCATTGCGTTGATTGAAGCCGCTCTTAGCCTTGAAAAACCATCCAAAAGGAAAACAGCATGAAGTGTCAGTGTCAATCCGAGGCCGCTGTTGCGGAAGAGCCTGTTAACAAAGGTTCTCCCGCCGCTTGGATTATGGCAACGCTTGCCGCCATTGCGCTTTGGTTCGTTCTTTACAGCCAACTCGCCCCCTTTTCGGAATGGATCGTTTCGTTGCTTCCTATAGAAAAGGGAACGCCTTTATTCTGGTCAGCAGCCTCTTGTCCGCGCCTGCTTTGTCTAATCTCCTGCAAAAATATATGAACCTTGCGCTGGGGCCGCTTATGATCCTCGTCGGCATGGTTCTGCTTGAGATGATAACCTTCCATGTTGGCAATGGCGGCATAGGGGATGGTCTT